>JAYVSX010000157.1:0-9305 GCA_043774975.1 Rubrivivax sp. | reverse complement strand
GGAGCAGGCGTTGGCGGTCCACGACACGCGCCTCATTGTCTTCAAGGACGACCCGCGCTGGGCCAGCCTGCGCACGGAGCCGGGCTTCCTGGCGCTGATGAAGACGCTCAAGCTCGACCGCTACGGGCCGGGCTTGTCGCCACCCTGAGAGCGCGCCGCGCCCAACCGCGCGCGAATTCAGCGTTTTCAGAGAAGCTTCAAACCCGATTCAGCAGCGACCCTTTCGCCGAAGACCGTGGTTGTCCACTTCGGCCGCCTTGTCGGCAACGGGGCGTATACCGTCAGATTCGCGACAACCGGTTTGCACGACATCTCGGCGGCCATCACTTTGAACATGGGCAGTCCGGCGGTGCGAGGCCACTTTGTGAGTGCAGGCAATGAGTTCAAGTTCGTGCGGCCGTGATCGCTCGCTTGCGACAAAGGGAAGTGGCTCCATGAGCCGAGCCCGGCCGAGGCCGACCGTAACCGTCGCGTCAATCTTTCGCCTTCAATTGCAAGCGGCGGTTCAGCGGCTAATCTCAACATCCACCTGCACTGCCCGGTGCTGGACGGTGTGTACCGAACGGGTGTCGACGGCGCGCCGTGATTCGTCGAAGTGCCCACGCCAACCGATGAAGCGTTGCAGGCGGTATTGCACCAGGACGAAGCGCGCTCGCTCTGGCCGATGCAGGCTGTGCGGCCTGTACTGACCGCATCGCATTCGGTCTGCGGGCTGGCCAGAAGGTGCCGCAGCACCAGGGGGTAGCCCGCAGCAGGAACTTACCTTGAATCGCGCCGGGTTGAACTGAGGGAACGCAAAGCCAACCTGGTGAGGTCATCCCCGGTGCCGTCAGCGCTCCCCCGCCCGATACGGCTTCATCAGCGCCTGCGGCACCTGCGCGCGCCGCGCCATCACGATCAGCGCCACGATGGCCATCGCATAGGGCAGCATCAGGTAGACCTGGTAGGGCAGTTCCAGCCCCAGCACACCGCCACCGGCTTGCTGCAAGCGCAGCTGCAGCGCATCAAAAAAGGCAAACAGCAACGCACCCAACAAGGCCTTGCCTGGCCGCCAGGACGCAAACACCACCAGCGCCACGCAGACCCAGCCGCGGCCGTTGACCATGTTGAAGAAAAAGGCGTTGAAGGCCGCCAGCGTGAGGAAGCAGCCGGCCACGCCCATCAACGCCGAGCCTGCCACGATGGCGCCGATGCGCAGCCGGGTGACGCTCAGCCCCTGGCCAACGGCTGCGGCCGGGTTCTCGCCCACGGTGCGGATCGCCAGGCCCAGCGGCGTGCGGTACAGCAACCAGGCCATGGCCGGCACCAGCAGCAGGGCCAGCAGCGTCAGCGGTGTTTGTGCGTTCAACACCGGGATCGGCAGCCAGCTCATCGGCTCGAAGGCCTGGATGCTGGGCGGCGTGTCGACCTTGGGAAAGCTCACACGGTAGGCATAACTGGCCAGTGCGGTGGCCAGCAGGGTCAGGCCCAGGCCGGCGACATGCTGTGACAGCGCCAGCGTCACCGTCAGCACGCCGTGCAGCAGCCCCAGCAGGGCGCCGGTGAGCGCGGCCACCGCCACACCGCCCCACAGCGGCAAGCCCAGGTACACCGCCAGCCAGCCGGTGAAGGCGCCCGCCACCATGATGCCTTCGATGCCCAGGTTGAGCACACCGGCGCGCTCGCACAGCAGCACGCCCAGCGTGCCCAGGATCAGCGGCGTGGCCATGCGCAGCACGCTGACCCAGAAAGATGCGGTGCCCAGCAGGTCCAGCAGTTCGTTCATGAGCGGCGCAGCCGGTATTGCGTGAACATGGTGGCCACCAGCACCGACAGCAGCGCCACCGCCACGATGACGTCGGCGATGTAGGTGGGCACGCCCACCACGCGGCTCATGCTGTCGGCCCCCACCAGGATGCCGGCCACGAAGATCGCCGCCGCCACCACGCCCAGCGGGTGCAGCGCGGCCAGCATGGCAATCACGATGCCGGTGTAGCCATAGCCCGGGCTCATGTCCAGGGTGACGTAACCGGCGCGCCCGGCCACTTCCACCGCGCCGGCCAGCCCGGCCAACGCGCCCGACAGCAGCGCCACCTTCACCGTCACCCAGCCCACCGGCATGCCGGCAAAGGCTGCAGCGCGCTGGCCTGAACCCACGGCGCGGATCTCGAAACCGTGGGTGGTGAAGCGCAGCAGCGCCCACAAGGCCACGGCGCAGCCCAGCGCAATGAGCAAACCGGTGTGGACGCGGCTGCGTTCGACCAGCTTGTCGAGTTGCAGCGCGTCTTGCAGCGCCACGCTCTGTGGCCAGCCCATGGCGCTGGGGTCTTTCATCGGGCCGTCAAGCATGGCGCCCACCGCCAGCAGCACGATGAAGTTCAGCAGCAAGGTGGTGACGACCTCGTCCACCGCGAGCCGGCTCTTCAGCAACGCGGGCAGCAACAGCAAAGCCGCGCCCGCCAGGGCTGCGGCCAGCAGCATCAAGGGCAGCAGCAGCCAAGGGCTCCAGTTCAGGCCGCTGCCGCCGTGCAGGCCACCCACCGCCACGGCGGCCAGCGCGCCCAGGTAAAGCTGGCCCTCGGCGCCGATGTTGAACAGCCGCGCGCGAAAGGCCACCGCGGCGGCCAGGCCGGTGAAGATCAGCGGCGTGGCACGGGTCAGGGTTTCGGTCAGCGCAAAGCGCGAGCCAAAGCCGCCTTGCAGCAGCAGCGCGTAGGCTTCACCGACCGGTGCACCCGCCCAGGCCACCAGCAAAGAGCTGACAGCCAATGTGAAGGCCAGCGCCAGCAACGGTGCGGCCACCAGCAAGGCGCGCGGTGTGTGGCTGCGCGCTTCAAGTCGCAGCATGGGGGTGCCCGGCGGGGTGCTCGGCGGGTAACTGGTCCGGTTCGGCGGCGGCATGGACTTCGTGACCATCACCGACCATGGCCAGGCCGATGCGCTGCAGTGTCCACTGCGCTGTGTGCAGCGCCGCGCCCAGGCGGCCGTGGTGCATGACGGCGATGCGGTCGGCCAGCGCAAAGACCTCGTCCAGGTCTTCGCTGATGACCAGCACCGCGCTGCCCGCCGCGGCCGCGTCCAGCAGCAGCTGGTGCACGTAGGCCACGGCGCCGATGTCAAGGCCCCAGGTCGGCTGGTTGGCGACGATCAGCACCGGCTGCGTTTCGTGGCCTCGCACTCGGCTCAGCCCCCGGCCCCGCACTCGGCCCCGCACCCCGCCCAGAACTCGGCTCAGAACCCGGCCCAGGATCAACTTTTGCATGTTGCCACCCGACAGGCGGCGCGTGGTGGTCAGCACGCCCGCAGCTTCAGCGCCGCGCACATCAAAACGTTGCACCAGGTCCTGGGCAAAGGCCATGGCCGCGCCGCGCTTCATGACACCCCAACGGGCAAAACGTGGGTCGGCATAACGTTCCAGCACCGCGTTCTCCCACAGCGCCAGGTCGCCCACCACGCCCACCGCGTGGCGGTCTTCGGGCACGCGGGCGACACCGGCCTGCACCCAGGCGCGGGCCTGCGCGGCCACGGCCCGGCCGTTGAGGTGCAGGCTGCCTTGGTCCAGGCCGCGCTCGCCGCACAGCAGGTCGGCCAACGCAGCCTGGCCGTTGCCCGACACACCGGCCACCGCCACCACCTCGCCGGCGTGCAGTGTCAGCGCCAGGTCTTGCAGCAGCGGCCTGCTGCCCGCGCCGCCGGGGCCGTTGACGCGACCTCCCTGAAGCTGCAGCACTGGCGCACCGATGCGGCTGGACCCGGTGCGCTGTGCCGGTGCCACGCTGCGCCCCACCATGGCCTGGGCCAGCTGCGCCTTGGTGGTGCCCGCCGCAGGCAGCGTGGCGACCAGTTGGCCCCCGCGCAGCACCGCGATCCGGTGGCTCACGCGCAGCACTTCGTCCAACTTGTGGCTGATGAAGACGATGCTCAGGCCCTGCGCCACCATCTGCGCCAGTGTGGTGAAGAGGCTTTCGCTTTCTTGCGGGGTCAGCACCGCCGTGGGTTCATCCAGGATCAGGATGGTGGCGCCGCGCACCAGCGCCTTGAGGATCTCAACCCGCTGCCGCTCACCCACCGAGAGCTCGGCCACCCGGGCGTCGGGGTTGACCTGCAGGCCAAAGCGGGCGCCCACGCTGAGCAAGTTCTGGCGCGCGGCGGCGCGGCGAGAAAAAGGCTGCCACAGGCTTTCAGTGCCCAGCATCACGTTGTCCAGCACGCTCAGGTTGTGTGCCAGCGTGAAGTGCTGGTGCACCATGCCAATGCCCGCGGCCAGGGCCGCACGCGGCTGCCCGGCGGGCAGGGGCTGGCCGTGCACCGTGATGCTGCCCGCGTCGGCCACGTAATGGCCAAAGAGGATGCTCACCAGCGTGCTCTTGCCCGCGCCGTTTTCGCCCAGCAGCGCCAGCACTTCGCCAGCGCTCAAGTCCAAAGAGATGTTGTGATTGGCCACCAGACTGCCAAAGCACTTGGTGATGCCTTGCAGGCGCAGCACCGGCTCGTGCGCTGTGGGCGGGTCGGCGGGGGTGGCCATCGGCCGATTCTGTCGCAGCCCGCGGCCGGGACCACGGGCCGGCGCATGGCCACCCGGGCCTGTTTTGCGCTACCGTCTCCACCCATGCGGTTTTCAACCCTGCGTTGGCCTTCCATGCGCCTTGCTCCCGTCCCCAGCCCCACCGTGGCCGCCATCACCGCTGCAGCGGTGATGGGCCAGTGCACCAACTGCGAAACGCAGCTGCCCGAGCCGCACCCCAAGTTCTGCCACGCCTGTGGCCAAGAGACCAACATCAAGCCGCCCACCGTGGGTGAGTTCATGCAGCAGTTCAGTGGCACCTACTTCGCCACCGAAGGGGCTTTGTGGCGCACCTTCAAACTGCTGCTCGCACAGCCTGGCGAGCTGACCGCGCAGTACCTCAACGGTCGGCGCAAGCGGTTTGTGCTGCCACTGCGCCTGTTCTTGAGCATCACCCTGGTGATGTTGCTGACCATGCAGCTGGTCGGCGCGCTGCAGTTGTCGGCGCTGGAAGATCCTGAACTCAGCAAGGCGCTGTCCGAGCAGCCCACGCAGGTGACGCTGGAGCTGGGCGTCGTGCGTGCCGGCCTGCACGACGGGGTCTTTTACTGTGAAGGCATGCCCCCGTGGCTGTGCCAGCGCGTGCAGGCCAAGTTGGGCGCCAGCACGGCCCAGCTGCTGCTGCAGGTGCAAAGGGTCAACGACCGCCTGGCCAGCCATGCCGGACTGGTGATGTTGGTCCTGCTGCCCGGCTTTGCCGCGGGCCTGGCCGCGCTGTTTCGTTACCGCGGCTTCAGCTACACCGAGCACCTGGTGTTTGCGCTGCACCTGCACTCGTTCTGGTTCTTGACCGCGACGGTGATGATTGTGGGCCTGACCTGGGTGGACGAGCTGGCCTGGCTCAGCCTGCTGGTGATTCCGGGCTACGCGGCGCTGGCCTTTCGCCGCGTTTATGGCGGCCCGCGACTGCGCTTGGCCGTGCGCGCAACCTTGTTGACGCTGTGCCACGCGGTGCTGGTATTGTTCATCGTGGCCTTGTCGGCATTGGTGGCGCTGTTGCTGTGAGTGCGGCGAGCCCCTCCACGCCAGCAGACAAGCCGCTGCCGCCCCTGCCCCATTTTTGCCCGCACTGCGGCCAGGAGAGCCGCATCCGTGCGCCGCGCCTGGGTGAATTTCTGCAGCAGTTCGGGGGCGCCTACTTCAGCACCGAAGGCGCGCTGTGGCGAACCTTGGCGTTGCTGCTGTTCAGGCCCGGTGACATGGATTTGCGCCCGGGCGAGTGGACGATTTTCGAGCTGGGCGACGGCCGTGGCGCTGGCATGCGCGACGGCAAGTTCTTTTGCACCAGCCTGCCGGCGTGGGCCTGCAAGCGACTGGGGCAACGACTGGATGTCGACCCCAAGGGCCTGCAGCGCGAAGCTGAGCAGATGGGTCAGCGCTTCTTGTCCAACATGGGTGCGGCCATGTTTCTGATGGTGCCGCTGTTTGCGCTGTGGCAGAAGTTGCTGTACTGGAACCGAAGGCTGCACTACACCGAGCACCTGGTGTACGCACTGCACCTGCACGCGTTTTGGTTTGTGGCGCTGATGTTGTGCCTGCCCGACCTGCCCTGGTTGACCGGGCTGGCCGCGCTGTCGGTGCCGGTCTACGCGTGGTGGGCCAGCACCCGCGTGTACGGCGGGCGTTGGTGGCCACGGCTGCTGCGGGCCACGCTGGTGTCGCTGCTGTACCTGTTGGCGCTGGGGATGATGGTCGGGCTGGTCATCTTGTGGTCGTTGGTGTTTTAGAAGGTGATGTCGGAACGATCGAGTTCAGCCGCCTCTGAACGTCACCACCGCAGTGGCAGCTTCTTCAGCAGCAGGATACGTCCGCCGGTGGTCTGCACGTAACCGCCACGCGCCAGGTCCTGCAGCAATCGGTTGACCATGGCTTTCGAAGCGCCCAGGCGCTCGGCGATGCGGGCTTGGCTCAAGGGGCCAGGCACAAAGCGCTGCCCGTCCTGTTCCACGGCCAGCGCTTCGAACAGCCCCACCAGTCGGCCATAAACATCCACAGACGCCATCTGCCCCACGGTGCGCGTCAAGGTGCGCACGCGCTGCACCAGCCGCTGGATGAAGTGGAAGGCGAGGTCGGGGCGCGACGCCAGCACGCGTTCAACCTCGGCCCGCGTCACCCGTGTCAGTTGCGCGCGCACGGTGACCTGCACCGTGGCGGCGCGGTGTTCGCCGCTCAACATCAGTTCGCCAAAAACCTCGCCCGGGCCCAGCGTGTTCAGCTCCACCGTGTGCCCGCCGTCGCCGGCCACCACGGCGCGCAATTCGCCCGAGTGAACGATGTACATGCAGTCGGCCACCTCGCCCTCGGTGACGACAGCCACGCCGGGCTCCCAGGTTCGTGTGTCTCCCAGCTTGGCCAGCTCGGCCAACATTTCGTCCGGTTCAATCATCCTGTTCCCTGTTCCCTGTTCCCTGTTCCGTGTATCCCGATGTCGATGGCCGCGCGTCTCCGGCCAACAAGGCCGTGACTCTACCGGGCACGCCTTTATGCGGTCACTCTTGAACGACGCTGCGCTCACCGACCCTTTCGCCGCGACCATGCGAACGCCGGGCCGACAAGCCCAGCCCGGCAGCGAGATGTCCTCGCGCTTTGCATCAGGAGCACAGCCATGTTCAGCCCGTCCCTCAAGCCCATCACGTCCTTCAAGCTCGTCGCCGTCGCCCTTGTGGTGTTGGCCGGTGCCACCACCAGCACACCCGCAAGGGCAGATGCCCCGCGCACCGCAGACCAGCTACAAGCCAACGCCGTGGCGTCTTTCCGCCAGGCGCGCTTCTCTGAGGCCTACGGCCGCTTCATCGCCCTGGCCGACGCCGGGCACGCGCCGGCGGCTGCCATGGCGCTTTGGATGTTCCAGAACGGCCCGACGGTGTTCGGCAAGGACTGGGACAGCAGCCAGGAACAACTCACCGCGTGGGCAGCCTTGGCCCGCCAGCCGGCGCCGGTGCTGACTGCGCGCAACTACCAGCAGCCCAAAGCGGTGGCCGTCAGGTCCGTGCGCTGACCGCCTTGCGGCGGCATGGCGGGCCGGCGCAGCGGCCCTGCGGTGCTGTCGCAATCTGCTGTCGCGAAGCACTGCATACACTGCCGCCGCAGCGCAGCTCGGCGCTGACACGTCCCGTAGACCACCATTCAGCCAGGGCCCCCTTGGCGCAGCAGCATGCAGGACAAGCAAATCGAGGCGCTGCGCGCCGCCATCAACGCACTGGAGAGCCAGCGCACCACCTTGGGTGACGAGGTGCTGGAACTGGCTGTGGCCCCGCTGCGCGCGCGGCTTGCAGCCTTGCTGCGCCCCGCGGGCCTGCAGCTGCGCCACGTGACGGTGCTGTTTGCCGACGTGGTGGGCTCCACCGCCCTGGCGCAGAGCCTGGCCGCTGAGGACACGCTGGCCGTGCTGAGCGCGGCCCTGCAACGCATGGCGGCCATCGTCGACGCGCACCAGGGCCGAGTTCTGCGCTTCACCGGCGACGGCGTGAAGGCTGCCTTCGGCATGGACGAGACGCGTGAAGACGACGCCGAACGCGCCGTGCGCGCCGGCCTGGCCATCCTGCGGGCCGGGCGCGAACAGGCCGAGGCAGCGCTGCGCCTGCACGGCATCGCCGACTTCGCCGTCCGCGTGGGCGTGCACACGGGCGACGTGGCGCTGGGCGCCGGCGTCGAGGCCGACAACACCGCCATGGGCGCGGCCGTGAACATCGCCGCCCGCATGGAGCAGAGCGCGCCACCCGGCGGCCTGCGCATCAGCCAGGACAGTTGGACGCTGGTGCGTGGCCTCTTCGAGGTCGAATCGCAGGCGCCGCTGCTGGTGAAGGGCGTGGACGCACCGATGCAGACCTACCTGGTGCGCGCGGCGCTGCAGCGCCACGTGGCCAGCGTCGATCGCGGCTTGCAAGGCCTGGCCACGCCGATGATCGGGCGCGACGCCGAATTGCAGCGCCTGCTGGACGCCGCCAGCCAGGTGCGCCAGACGCGTCAGCTTCAGGCCACCACGCTTTTGGGCGACGCCGGCCTGGGCAAGAGCCGGCTGCTGCGCGAGTTCAAGGCCGCACTGTCGGCCGATGCCGCAAGCTGCCAGTTCCTCACCGTCCGTGCCCAGCCCGACGGCCAACTGCGTCCCTGGGGCCTGCTGCGCAGCGTGCTTGCTGTGCAGTGCTTTGTTGCCGACACCGACAGCGCCGACGTGGCGCGGCGCAAGGTGGTCGAAGGCCTGAGCCCGCACTTCGCCGAGCGGGGTGAACGGCAAGCCCAGCTGATCGGCCAGCTCTCGGGCCTGGACTTCGCTGACAGCCCGACCGTGAAGGGCCTGGACCCGCGCACGCTGAGAGATCAGGCGCTGGCCGCGTTTGTCGCCTACCTGCGAGCGCTGGCCGCGCCAGATCAACCGCTGCTGGTGCTGCTGGTGGAAGACCTGCACTGGTGCGACGACAGCTCGCTCGATCTGCTGCAGCACCTGTTGGCGCATCTCTCGGATCGTGCGGCCGAGTTGCCGCTGCAACTGGTGATGACGGCCCGGCCCGCACTGCTGGCACGCCGGCCCGACTGGGGCGCGGCGGACAACCCGTCGAACACGCTCCTGACACTGGCACCGCTGGCCAGCTCGCAGAGCGACGAACTCGCCGCGGCCTTGTTGCAGCAAATGGCCGAGGTGCCGCCCCGCCTGACCGAACTCCTCACCGGGCGCGCCGAAGGCAACCCGTACTACATGGAAGAACTGGTGCGCCGGCTCATCGACGACGGCGTCATCCGCACCGACGGCGCGCACTGGGAA
>JAYVSX010000156.1:0-5697 GCA_043774975.1 Rubrivivax sp. | reverse complement strand
AGGCGCTGGCTGGCGTCGGTGTAGGCCGCTTCCAGGCGCACCGAAACGCTCTTGGCGTCGTCGGCCATCAAGGTCTGGGCGCGCTGTTGGCGGTCCAGGTTCTCGATCTCTTGCGCGCGGGCCAGCATGCCGGCCTGTTCGGAGTCGGGGGCGTAAAAGGCCACCGCGTGCTGGCTCACGGCGTGGCCTTCGCGGGTCATGATCACTTCGCCGTGGGTCAGCTGGCTGCGTTGGGACAAGGCCTGGTCGAGGTGGTCTGCGGTGTAGACGCCTTCAAGCCAGTCGCTCAGCAAGGCCTTCAAGCCGGCATCGCCCAGCTTGAGCAGTTCGCTCAAGCGCGGCAAGGTCCGGTGGGTGTTGGCCACCACGCCCGTGGGCAGGGCATAAAACGCCAGCTTGGCCGGTGGGGCGTCGGCCGCAAAGGCGCGCACGGTGTCCAGCCGGCCCACGCGCAGCGCGTTCAGGCGTTCGCGCAGCGCGGCTTCCAGCGCGGTTTCCCAGCCGGTTTCGATGTGCACCTGGGTCCACAAGCCCTGCAGGCCGGTCAACCCGTGCTTGTCGAGCCAGGGCTTGAGCTTGCCTTCGGTTTGCACCTTGGCCTGCAGCGAGCGCAGCGCTTCCAGGCGGGCGCCGATGTCACCCAGCCGGCCGCTCTCACGGTTGACGGCTTCCTGGGCGGCGCGGCGCTGTTCGTCCAGCTGCGGCACCTGCTCGCTCAAATCATGCAGGCGGGCTTCGGTGATTTCGCGCTTTTCGCTGGCCTCGGCGTCTTGCAGCTTGAGGGCGTCGATGTGCGCCAGGTCGGGGGCTTGAAGCCCCTGCTTTTCGCCCGCCAGTTTTTCGCGCCGGCCTTTGAGTTGACGCGACTGTTCTTCGATGTTGCGGCTGTCGGCGGCCAAGACCTGGATCTGCTGCTGCACCTGCGCCACCTTGGCGCGCTGCTGGTTGCTGGTGGCTTGCGCGCCACGCACGGCTTCTTCCACGTCGGGCAGCGACAGGCCCTGGTCTTCGGCTTGCGCATGCAGCACGTCGGCCTGCTCAACGGCCGCCACGATCTGTTCGGTTATGTCTTCGAGTTCGACCTTGGCACTGTCCTGCCGCTGGGCCCACTGGGCGTTTTGGGTGTTCAGGTCGGCCAGGCGCGTTTGTGCGCGGGAGCGGCCTTCAACCACGTAGCGGATGCGCTCTTCCAGCCGGCTGACTTCCAGGGCCGCTTCACCCAGCAAACCCTGTTTGCCATGCAGCACGTCGTTGGCGGCGTAATGGGCCTGGCGCACCTGCTCGAGCTGCGCTTCCACGTGGCGCAATTCGGCAAAGCGCGATTCCAGCGCGTTGGTGGACTCGGCCACCGCCGCTGCCACGCGGGCTTCTTCGTTGGCTGCGTCGCGGTGCTTCAAGAACCACAGCTGGTGCAGCTTGAGCACGCCTTGATCTTGAAGTGCGCGGTACTGGCTGGCCACCTCGGCCTGCTTTTCCAGCTTGTTGAGGTTGCTGTTCAACTCGCGCAGGATGTCGTCAACCCGGGTCAGGTTTTCGCGCGTGTCCTTGAGCCGGTTCTCGGTCTCGCGGCGGCGCTCCTTGTACTTGGACACGCCGGCCGCTTCTTCCAGAAACAGGCGCAGCTCCTCGGGCCGGCTTTCAATGATGCGGCTGATGGTGCCCTGGCCAATGATGGCGTAAGCCCGCGGCCCCAGGCCGGTGCCCAGGAAGACGTCTTGCACGTCACGCCGGCGCACCGGCTGGTTGTTGATGTAGTAGCTGCTGGTGCCGTCGCGCGTGAGCGTGCGCTTGACGGCGATTTCGGCAAAGGCGTTCCACTGGCCGCCGGCGCGGGACCGGGTGTTGTCAAAGACCAATTCAACGCTGGCGCGACTGGACGGTTTGCGCTGGCCGCTGCCGTTGAAGATGACGTCCTGCATGGACTCGCCACGCAACTCGCTGGCCTTGCTTTCGCCCAGCACCCAGCGCACCGCGTCCATGATGTTGCTCTTGCCGCAGCCGTTGGGCCCGACCACGCCCACCAGCTGACCGGGCAGCGCAAAGGTGGTGGGTTCGGCAAAAGACTTGAAGCCGGAGAGCTTGATCTGGGTGAGGCGCATCGGGTGCGGGGCTGCCTTGGCGGTCTGGATGACACTTGCTGTGGTGAACGCAAGTGCTTGATTTAAATGGAAAATTGCGCTCCGATCGGGGGCGCAATGCGGGCCGGATGATAGCATCGCGCCCTTGCTGCTGCCTCAGCTGCTGCCCGTGTTGCCGCCCGTGTTAAAGGCTGCATCTCCATCTGCTTGGCAAGCCACTCCCGGCACCTCTCTTTGCATGACGCGCACCATGGCCAACAAAGCCCCGAAGTCGACCCTGACCTTGAAGCAACGCCGAGCCCCGGCTTCGGCGCGCGAGCGTCAGCCACCCGCCACGCCGCCCAGTGCGCCCAGCCGCGAATTGCAGGTCTTCCCCAACCCCGCCCCCGAGCGCGACTACGTGATCCGCTTCGACGTGCCCGAGTTCACCTGCTTGTGCCCGCTGACCGGCCAGCCCGACTTTGCCCACTTCAACATCGAAATCGTGGCCGATGACTTTTGCGTGGAAACCAAGAGCCTGAAGCAGTACTTCTGGAGCTACCGCAACGAGGGCGCGTTCCACGAAAAGGTCACCAACCGCATCGTCAGCGACATCGTGGCGGCCATCCAACCGCGTTTTGTGCGGGTGCATGCCGACTGGTTTGTGCGCGGCGGCATTCGCACCTTTGTCACTGTGGAACAGGTCAAGAAGGGCTGGAAGCCCGCGCCCAAGGTGGAATTGCCGGGCTCGCTGGCCTGATGGTGTCGATCGGTCTGATGACCAGAGCCCCGTTGCCAACAGCCCCGTTGCCAACAGCCCGCTTGCCGGCAGCCCTGTTGCCAACAGCCCCGTTGCCTGGAGCCCCGTTGCCAGCCAGGCCGGCCTACCAAAAGTTTGACGTGCTGGTGCAACCCAGTGCCATCGACGGGCAGGGCGCGTTTGCGGCCGAAGCCATTCCAGCGCGCCTGAAGATCGGCGAGATTCGCGGCCAGAGCATCAGCGTGGCCGATGCGCGCATTCGGGCCACCCGCAGCGAACGCATCATGATCGTCGAGCTGTCCGACAAGAAGGCCATCGACTTCAGCAAAAGCGCCGACCCCATGCGCTACACCAACCACAGCTGCAAGCCCAATGCGCGGCTGGTGATTCGCAACGGGCGGGTTGAGTTTTATGCCAGCCGCGCCATCACGCTGGGCGAAGAGATCACGGTGGATTACGGCGAAACCCACCACGAGGGCCGCTTGCGTTGCCAGTGCGGCGCACCGGGTTGCAGGGGGGCCTTGTAGCCCGCAGCTGATGTTGACGCACCTGGCCGGGCTGTGCCAAGCTGGCGCCTGGCGTTGACAGGACGCCACCGGATCCGCGGAAAGGGTTGAACCCACCTGAGACTTCAGCTTGCGGCCGTGGCGTTGCGCCATGGCTTCAAGCCCCAGCTTGAGCCCACCCCCCTGTGCAGCCTGATTGGTGCGGATCACCAGGCCAACACGCATGGAGGATTCATGAGTTCAACGCTTCCGCCCCGACCCCACGCCGACCACCTGCGCCGCCAGGCGCGTGAGCTGCTGCGTGCCCTGCAGGCGCACGACCCGGCCGCTTTGGCCCGTGCCGCGCCGTACCGCCCCGGGCCGCAACCGCGCCTGACTGCGGCGCAGCTGGTGGTGGCGCGGGAATACGGCTTTGCCAGTTGGCCGCAGCTGATGCTGGAAGTGGAACGTCGCGCCGCCAGCAGCCTTTCAAACGCCGACTGGCTGGCCCGCGTGCTGGCGTTGGCCCACGGCGAAGGTTGGAACACGCCGCAGCCCCAGCGTGCGCTGGCCTTGGCGCGCAGCCGCAGCTTCCAACACGTGGCGCTGTCGCTGACCCTGGGCGACTTGGCAGAGGTTCAGCAGGCACTGGCCAGCCAAGACCTGTCGCTGCCTTTGCCGCCTTTGAGTGCGCCAGCCTTGGCCTATGCGGCCTTTTCTTCACTGGCTTGGCTGGACGAACAACGGCCAGGACTGGTCCAAACCGTGCAGTGGCTGCTGGCCCAAGGGGCCGATCCCAACACCCGCTGGACCGACCCGGCGCGACCTGAGGAAAAACTGCCCGCGCTGTATGGCGCCATCTCGCGCGCGGCTTGTTTTGAAACCACGCAGGCGCTGCTGCAGGCGGGCGCCGACCCCAACGACAACGAGTCGCTGTACCACGCCACCGAACAGACCGACCGCCGTTTGATCGCCGCGCTGGTGCGCGCCGGGGCCCGGTGGCAAGGTACCAACGCGCTGTACCGGCAGCTGGACTTTGACCGGCTGGACCACCTGCAGCAGGTGCTGGATTTGGGCGCCGATGTGCACCAGCGCGGGCCTGGCGGCGCCAGCCCGCTGCACCACGCCATCACTCGCGGGCGAGCGGTGGCCTTTGTCAGGCTGCTGGTGGAGCGCGGCGCTGACCCGGGTTCACGGGACCTGGCCGGACGCACACCCGCAGCCCTGGCAGCACAGCTGGGTGACGTTGAAACCGTGGCCTATCTGGCTGGGCAGACGGGCTTGGCCGGGCTGGGCCACAGCCCGCCGCTGGGCGAGACCGACCGTTTCGTGGCGGCTTGCGCGGCGGCCGACGGGCCGGCCGCCCGTGCGCATCTGGCCCAGCACCCCGACGCCATCAATACGCTGGCGCCCGACCGGCTGCGCCTCTTGCCCGATCAAGCGCAACGCGGTCGTCTGGCCTCGGTGCAGTTGATGCTGGAGCTGGGTTGGCCGGTGGCGGTGCGCGGAGACTGGCACGCCAGCGCCTTGAACCAGGCCGCCTTTCGGGGTGACGCGCCCATGGTGCGTCTGCTGCTGAACCATGGCGCGCGCTGGTCCGAAACCAATGGCTTTGGTGGTGACACTCTGGGCAGTTGCCTGCACGCGGCGCGCAACCAGCCCGACCCGGCGGGTGACTATGCGGCAGTCTTGCGGCTGTTGCTGGACAACGGTGCACCCGCGCCGCAGTCGGTGGACGATCTGCCGGATGAACTGCAGGCGGAACTTCAGACAGAACTTCAGTCAGAACAGAAGCCGAGCCTGAAGATCTGATGGCCGATCAGGCGGGCTGGCGCACGGCTAGGACTTGAGCAGCCCGCGCAACCGGTAGAGCGCGTCCAGCGCCTCGCGCGGGCTCAAGGCGTCGGGGTTGATGCCGGCCAGCGCGGCTTCCACTGCGCTGGGCTCGGCCATCGGGGCGGCCGGTGGTGCGGCAAACAGGTCCACCTGCGCATGGCCTGACTCGGCCTTGGCTTGCAGGGCTTCCAGCGTGGCGCGCGCCTGGCGTACCAGTGCTGCTGGCATGCCGGCCAACCGCGCCACCTGCACGCCGTAACTGCGGCTGGCCGGGCCGGGCTCCATGTGGTGCAGGAAGACGATGTCCTGGCCGTTTTCCACCGCGCCCACATGCAGGTTGATGGCGCGCTCGTGCTTCTGGGGCAATTCGGTCAGCTCGAAGTAGTGCGTGGCAAAGAGCGTGAAGCTCTTGTTGCGGTCGTGCAGATGCGTGGCAATGGCGCCGGCCAAGGCCAGGCCATCAAAGGTGCTGGTGCCGCGGCCGATCTCGTCCATCAGCACCAGGCTGTGTTCGGTGGCGCTGTGCACGATGGCGGCGGCCTCGGTCATCTCGACCATG
>JAYVSX010000155.1:0-11825 GCA_043774975.1 Rubrivivax sp. | reverse complement strand
GTTGAACATTACGAAAACCCCCGCAACGTTGGTTCGTTCGACAAGGGCGACGACAGCGTGGGCACCGGCATGGTGGGCGCGCCTGCCTGCGGCGACGTGATGAAACTGCAGATCAAGGTCAACCCGCAAACCGGCCTGATCGAGGACGCACGCTTCAAGACCTATGGCTGCGGCTCGGCCATCGCGTCCAGCTCTTTGGTCACCGAGTGGGTCAAGGGCAAGTCGCTGGACGAAGCCATGACCATCAAGAACACCCACATTGCGCATGAACTGGCGTTGCCGCCGGTGAAGATCCACTGTTCGATCCTGGCCGAAGATGCCATCAAGGCAGCCGTGGATGACTACAAGGCCAAGCACGGGGGTGCCCTGACCAAGCCCGAGACCACACCCACACAGACAGCTTGATCCCGGCACATGGCAGTCACCCTCACCGAAGCCGCCGCGCGGCACGTCACGCGCTACCTGGGTCGCCGCGGCAAAGGCGTGGGCGTGCGCCTGGGCGTCAAGACCACCGGTTGTTCTGGCCTGGCCTACAAGCTGGAATATGCTGACGACATCGCCCCCGAAGACGTGATCTTCGAAGACCACGGTGTGAAGGTGCTGATCGACCCCAAGAGCCTGCCCTACCTGGACGGCACCGAGCTGGATTTCGTGCGCGAGGGCCTTAACGAAGGCTTCAAGTTCCTCAACCCGCGCGAAAAAGACCGTTGCGGCTGTGGCGAGTCCTTCCGCGTCTGAGCGGCTGAAGACAACACTTTTTTGCTCCAACCCCTGGGCGCGGTCCTTGTGATCGCGCTCAGTTGTTTCAAGCGCCATGTCCGACCGCATCACCATCGCCCCGGAACGTCCCGACCAGCCCCAAGTGGTGCAACTGCTGGCTTCGCTCGACCGTTACCTGGCGTCGCTCTATCCACCCGAAGCCAACTTCATCATGGACGTGCAGGCTTTGCTGGCACCCGAGGTGCGTTTTTTTGTGGCTCGCGATGGCGAGCAGATCGTGGGCACCGGCGCCTTTCGCCGCATGCAAGGCGAGGCTGCCACAGGCGGTGCGCCCTACGGCGAAATCAAGCGCATGGTCGTCGACCCGTCGCGCCGTGGCGAGCGCATTGGGGCCTGTGTTCTGCAAGCCCTGGAAGACACGCTGCGCAGTGAAGGTTACCGCTGGGCGCTGCTGGAGACCGGCCCCGAACAGCAAGAAGCTGTGCGCCTGTATGAACGCTGCGGCTACCAGCAGCGTGGCGTTTTTGGTCAGTACCCCGACAACGGCCTGTCGGTGTACTACAGCAAGGCGCTATGAACCTGGCCGACGATGACTTTACGCTGTTCGGATTGCCGCCACGCCAGTTGCTGGACCGCTCCGATCTGGACGCCCGCCGGCGCGACCTGCAGGCTCGTGTGCACCCCGACCGCTTTGCCGCCGAAGGTGCTGCCGCCCAGCGCCTGGCCATGCAGTGGGCGGTGCGTGTGAACGAGGCCTACCAGCGTCTAAAAGACCCGCTGACCCGCGCCGCTTACCTGTGCCAGTTGCGTGGTGTGCCGGTCGATGCCGAGCGCAACACGGCGATGCCCGCGGCCTTTCTGATGCAACAGATGGAATGGCGCGAGGCCCTGGAAGAAGCCAACACGGCGGGCGACGTGCAGGCTTTGGATGACCGCGTGGCGGCCCTGGAGCGCGGCCTGCAAGGCACGCTGATCACCCAGCTCGACGCGGCAAATGACACCACCGCCGCTGCGGCCCAGGTGCGCGCCTTGATGTTCGTGGCCCGTTTTCGCCAAGACATCGACCGCCGCCTGGACCAACTCGACAAGCACCGCTGAAGAACAAGAACCATGGCATTGCTGCAAATCTCTGAACCCGGCCAAGCACCCGACCCGCACCAGCGGCGCATCGCGGTGGGCATTGACCTGGGCACCACCCATTCGCTGGTGGCCGCCGTGCGCCATGGTGTGGCCGAGTGCCTGCCCGACAGCCAAGGCCGCATCTTGCTGCCTTCGGCGGTGCGCTACCTGCCGGGCGGCCGCCGCGCGATTGGCTTTGACGCCCACGCCGCGCAGGCCGAAGACCCCGAAAACACGGTGGTCTCGGTCAAGCGTTTGATGGGCCGCAAGCTGACCGACATCGCCGGCCGCGCCAAGCTGCCCTATCGGTTTGTCGACCTGCCCGGCATGGTGGGCTTGAGCACCTGCGACGGCGACAAAACGCCGGTCGAGGTGTCGGCCGAAATCCTGGCCAGCCTGCGCCAACGTGCCGAAGACACCTTTGACGACGACCTGTTCGGTGTGGTCGTCACCGTGCCGGCTTACTTTGACGACGCCCAGCGCCAAGCCACCAAAGACGCCGCCCAGCTGGCTGGCCTGAACGTGCTGCGCCTGATCAGCGAGCCCACCGCCGCCGCCGTGGCCTACGGGCTGGACAACGCCAGCGAAGGCCTCTACGCGGTTTATGACCTGGGCGGTGGCACCTTTGACATCAGCCTGCTGCGCCTGACCCAAGGCGTGTTTGAGGTGGTGGCCACCGGCGGCGACGCGGCCCTGGGTGGCGACGACATCGACCAGGCCCTGGCCGACTGGGCCTTGCTGCAACACGGTGTGCAAGCCAGCACCGCGCACGACAAGCGTGCCGCATTGGTGGCAGCCCGCGCGACCAAAGAAGCCCTGAGCAGCCAGGACCAGGCGGACTGGACGGCCGACCTGGCGTCAGGCCCGGCCCGCGTCAGCGTCAGCCGCAGCCAGCTTGAAGGCCTGAGCCGCCCGCTGATCGACCAGACCTTGGCTGCTGTGCGCAAGGTGCTGCGCGACGCCAAGCTGAGCCGCGACGACGTGCAGGGCGTGGTGATGGTGGGCGGCAGCACGCGCATGCCACTGGTGCGCCGGGCGGTGAGCGAACTCTTCGGCCGGCCGGTGCTGACCAACGTCAACCCCGACGAGGTGGTGGCCATTGGCGCAGCCATCCAGGCCAATGCCTTGGCCGGCAACGCCAAGGACGGTGAGCTGCTGCTGCTGGACGTCGTCGCGCTCAGCCTGGGCCTGGAAACCATGGGTGGCCTGGTGCAACGCGTGATCGAACGCAACACCACCATCCCGGTGGCTCAGGCGCAGGACTTCACGACCTTCAAGGACGGCCAAACCGCCATGGCCATTCACGTGGTGCAAGGTGAACGTGACCTGGTCAGCGACTGCCGCTCACTGGCGCGCTTTGAGCTGCGTGGCATTCCACCCATGGTGGCCGGCGCGGCTCGCATCCGGGTCAGCTTTCAGGTTGACGCCGACGGCTTGCTCAGCGTGTCGGCCCGCGAGCTGGGCTCGGGCGTTGAAGCGTCGGTGGTCGTCAAGCCCAGCTACGGCTTGGCCGACGACCAGATTGCGCAGATGCTGAAAGACGGCTTTGCCCACGCCGAAGTCGACATGGCCGCACGTTCGCTGCGAGAAGCACAGGTTGAAGCCGAGCGAATGGTGCTGGCCACGCGCGCCGCGCTGGCCCAAGACGGCGCTTTGCTCAGCGCAGCAGAGCAAAGCGAGCTGCAGGCCTTGACGTTGCAGGTGGAGTCCGCCGCCAGCGGCAGCGACGCCAGCGCGGTTGAAGCCGCGGTCAAGGCACTGGCCGATGGCACCGAAGCCTTTGCCGCCGCCCGCATGAACCAGGGCATCCGCCAGGCTTTGGCCGGCCGCCGCATCGAAGACGTCTGACCGAGACCCCACGCCCCATGCCTGTCATCCGCATCCTGCCCAACGCCGAGTTCTGCCCCCAGGGCGACACCATCACGGCGGCCTCTGGCACGTCGATCTGCGAGGCCTTGCTGGAAAACGGCATCGCCATCGAACACGCTTGCGAAATGAGCTGCGCTTGCACCACCTGCCATGTGGTGGTCAAAGAGGGCATGAATTCGCTGGGCGAGATGGACGAGAGCGAAGAAGACCTGCTCGACCGCGCCTGGGGCCTGACGCCCACGTCACGCCTGAGTTGCCAGGCCATCCTGTCGAACCAGGATGTGACGATTGAGATCCCCAAGTACACCATCAACCACGCGCGCGAGAACCACTGAGTGCCGGCGCAGAACAGCCCAACTGAGCCCGTCGCAACCGTCTCAGCCTTCGCTGGCCTCAGTTAGAGCTTGAGCTCCAGGTTGGCGCTGTAGAACGTCCGCCCCAGGCGCAGGTTGCGCGTGGCGTCACCGCTGGTGAAGGTGGTGCGTGACTCGTTGTCCAGCGGGGCCAGGTTGTTGGCTGCGACGCGCAGCGACAGGCTGCGGCTGAAGTTCCAGATGACAAACGCATCCAAAGCGCGGGCCGGGGACTGGTCCAGCGACTGCACCACCGTCTGGCGGGTCAGGTAACCCGGCGTGTAGGCCAGGCTGGCGCCGATGGTCATGGGCCAGCTGCTCAAGCGGTAGTCGACGCCCAGATTGCCCGACCAGGGCTGCTGGCCGTCCAGCCGGTTGTTGGGGCCTTGCAGCGCCAACACTTCAGAGCGGTAGTAGTTGAGCGCCAAGCGCAGGTTCAACGCGGTCTTGGGGTCAAAGACCGCGGGCAGCAATTCGCTGGCCCGGCCTTTGAGTTCCATTTCCAGGCCAGTGGTTCTGGCCTTGGAAAAGTTGACCGGTGCAGAAACGTAGCGTGGCACGCTGGCCCAGGCCACGTTTTCCAACGCCGTGACGGTGCGCACCAGGTCGGTGACGTTGCGGTGAAAGCCGCCGATGCTGAACAGGCCGCCGCCGGTAAAGTAGCTCTCAAAAGCCAGGTCCAGGCCGGTGGCCAGTTCGGGTTTCAAACGGGGGTTGCCGCGGCGGTCGGGTGAGGCTTCGGTGTTGGGGCGCGTGGTGTCGGGGAACAGGCTGCTGAACACCGGCCGGGCCAGCAGCGCATTGAGCTCCGGCGCCTTGTAGCTGCGTGTCAGGCTGGCGCGAATCATGTCGCGGCCCTTGGGGTCGAGCTTGTAGTTCAGGTGCAGCAGCGGCGTGGTCACTTGGGCTGTGTTGCGCACCGGGTCGGCCAAGCCGCGGCTCTGGGTCTGGATGCGCTCGCTGCGCAAGCCCAGGTAGGTAGACCACTGCGGCGACAGTTCCCATTCGTCTTGCACAAACAGCGCCTGGCGCGCGATGCGGGCGCTGAAGGGTTGACCTTCGTAGTCTTGCGACTGCGGTACACCGCCTTGCGTGACGGTGCGGACTTCTTCGCGGCGGCGCGCTTCAAGATCCCACCCGAGGGTGACGGTGTGCGCCTCACCGACGAAGCGGCTGGTCTTGCCAGCCTGGGTCATGTTTTGGTCCTGGTTGCTGCCGAAGGTGCGCCGGCCTTGCTCGGTGGAGCCGTCGAAGGTGCCCCTGCTGTCCTGCGCACCCAGTTTGATCTCGAAGCTGCCGTCGTCGCTGTAGCGCTTGTTCCATTGCAGGTTGCCACGCAGGTTTTGCCAGGTGCCTTCGAAGGCGTTGTTGGCTTCCAATACGGGCTGGCCAGCCAGGATCTGGTTGTCGTAGCGCGTGCGGTTGTACCAGTGGCCACGCTGCACAAAGGCCTGGCCCGAGGCCGATTCTTCGTCGCTGATCTTCCAGTTGACACGCGGCGCGCTGTTGAAGCCACGCCCCTTGTTGTCTTGCCGGCTGCTTTGCAGCGCTGAAGAAGGCAGCCCGTCCGAGCCCGCTATTTGGCGCTGCTGCTCGCCCAGGTTGATGTTGCGCCACTGAAAGACCGAGATGGGCAGCGACAGCCCGACGCCACCCGAGCGCTCGCCGTAGGTGAAGGTAGCCGAGCCCGTGGGCCGCACTGCGTTGTAGCCGCTGCCCAGCCGCAGGTCGCGCTGGGACACCCGCGGCGCGTCTTTCAAGATGATGTTGATGGTGCCAGCCACCGCCTGCGCGCTGCGGTCGGCGGTGGCGCCGCGGGTGACCTCAACCCGCTCGACTTGAGCCGGGTTGAGCTGGTCGAACTGAAAGCCCGGTGGCGCCGGGTCGCCATTGATCAGGATCAGCGTGTAGCCCGAGCCCAGGCCCCGCATGCGCGGTGAATTGCCTTGCATGCTGACGCCCGGCAGGCGCTTCAGCACATCGGCCACGCTGTTGTCGCCAAACTTGTCCAGCTCTTCACGACCGTAGATCTGCTTGGCCACCGGCTCGCGGCGCCGCAACTCGGTGTCGGACTGCGGGCGGGCGCGGATTTCCACCCGCTCCAGGCGGGTCCCGGGCGCCCGGGTGGTGTTGTCGCCCGGCAGGCCAGGGGCCTCTTGCGCGGTGGCGGCCTGGGCGGCGGTGAGCAAGCAGGTGACGGTGAGCAGCAGCTTCAAGATCGGGTGCCCCGTAGGCATGGATGGGGCTGAACGATAGCGACTGAATGCAGACCTGCCGCCCCGTGCTGCGACGAAGCGCCAAATGGCAAACGGCAAACGGCAGGCTTGGACGGTGGATTCAGCTGCCCTGCGGCGGCAGACGCGAACCGCGAAGAACAGGCCAGGCTTCAGCGCGATTCAGCGCGATTCAGCGCAAGCGCAAGGTCACCATGATCGGGTTGTGGTCCGACGAGGTGACCTCGGGCGCGCGTGCTTCAAGGACATCCAGACCGCGCACAAAGAAGTGATCAAGGGGCAGGCCAAAAACACGTTTGCGGCCGTCCTCGACCAGGTGGATGGCCGTCAAACCGAGCTTGGCTGCGATGTCGACCATGACGGCGTGCCGCGCCTGGCTCCAGGTGTTGAAATCGCCCCCCAGCACCACCGGGCCCTGGTGGCGGGCCAGTTCGGCCGCCACCCCTTCTATTTGTTCGCGCAGGTGGCCCACCCCCAGCGAAAAGTTGACGCCATGCAGATTGGCCACGGCCAGCGTGGCTTCGGTGCCCTTCAGGGCATAACGTGTGATCAGTGCCGACTTGGGCACCGGAAACAAGGGCTCGAAGGTGCGCGTGGTGCAGCCATCAAAGGCCGGCACCCGTGAGGCGTTCATCACGCCGCGCTCAACGCCGCCCCAGCTGAAGGCACCGGTCATCAGCCAACCGTGTCCGCTTTGATCGAGCACCGAAGTCAGCGCCGGCAACAGCACCGCTTCTTGCAACAGCAGCAGATCATGCTGGTTGGCAAACTGCGCCAGATCGCGCTGCCAGCCCTTGTCCTCGCCCTTGTGCAGGTTCCAGGACAGAACCCGAAGTTGGTGGCCGTCCAGCGCCGGGGCCAGGGCCGACTTCGGCGCACTTCCGACGGCTCGCTCAGGGGCGCAAGGTTGCGTGCTGGCGGCCACCTGCTTGTCGCTTTGCAGCGTCAGCAGGCGTTGATCCTTGGGCACATTGGCGCAAGCCCCCAACAGCAGCGTCAGTGTCAGCAGCAGGGTTGCCACGGTGAACGGACGTGGTGTAACGCGGGTCATGTGCATGGATGAGTCAGCTGAGGCGGAAGTGGGCGCAACCGTATCACAGCCCTCTGCGGCCGCGACGCCAGGGCCAGCGCGTTGACCGATGACGCACCATCGGCCAGGGTCAAGCCAGGCGGGCGATGGCTGGGTCCAGGGCCTGATCCTCGGCGCGTTGGAAGATGGCCGCTGCGCCTCGCAGCACGTCACCCACGATCAAGATGGCGGGGCTGCCGATGCCGGCTTGGCTGGCATCGGCCACCAGGCGTCCCAAGGTCGTGAACAAGCGCCGCTCATGGGCTGTGCTGACATGCTGCACCCAGGCGGCCGGTGTGTCGGCCGGCAGCGCGGTCAACAACCCGGCCTGGATGGGGGCTGCTTGCTGCACCCCCATGTACACCACCAGGGTCAAGCCCTGTGCAGCTGCTGCCGCCAGCGTGGGCCAGTGCAGTTGGGATGGCTGGGCGCCAGCGTGGCCCGTCACCAGCAGCACACCATGGGCATGGTCGCGGTGGGTCCAGGGCACCCCCAGCGAGGTGGCGGCTGCCAGGCCTGACGAAATGCCGTTGACGACCACCACGTCAAGCCCAGCCGCGCGCAGGTGCTCCGCTTCTTCGCCACCCCGGCCAAAGATAAAAGGGTCACCGCCCTTGAGCCGCACCACGGTTTCGCCGCGCTCGGCTTCCAGCACCATGCGTTTGTGGATGAAGGCCTGCGGTGTGCTGACGCAGCCACCGCGCTTGCCTACCTGCACCACGCGTGCGCTGCGACGGGCGTAACGCAGCACGTCGGGGCCGACCAGGTCGTCCACCAGCAAGACCGTGGCGCTGCGAATGGCTTTGATGGCCTTGACGGTCAGCAGGTCGGGGTCGCCCGGGCCCGCACCCACCAGGCTGACGGTGCCGCGTTGGCGTGGTTCTGGCGGCTTGGCTGCGTTGGGCTTCAGGGCGGTTCGGCTGGCCGTTGGCATGGGCAGGGGCAGGGGCATGGGAAACCTCAGGCGTCTTGCTGGGCAGGTTGCAGAGAAGGTTGCAGGGAAGGTTGCACCCGGATCACCAGCTGGCGCAAAGCGGGCAGGCAGCTGCCGCATTCGGTGCCGCACTTCAGTGTGGACTGAAGCTGCAACAGCCGGCCTTCGGGGCTGCCCGTGCAACGCGACAGCAGGCTGGTGATCTGCGGCTCGGTCACGTTCAGGCAATTGCAGACCTGGGCGCCGCGCGTTGGCACGGGCAACGGCGGTGTGGCCCCCCCGCCCAGCAGCGCGCGGCCGTAGCTCTGCGCCGGCAGTTCGTCGATTAGCAGGCTGCTGATCCAAGCAGCAGCCTGCACGTCACCGGCCAGCATGAAGGCCTTCAGGCGGGCCCCGGCGGCCCTGCCGAGGGTCTCGTGCGGCACCAGCCGCACGCTGCGGTGCAGGCCGCGTTGAGGGTCGGCGTAGCGCAGCACGTCAGGTGAGTCCAAGCCCAAAAGGGCTTCGATCTGGCGCAGCCAGTCGGCCGTGGGCGCTTGCGTCGCGGCGGCGCGCAGCAGCACGCCCACCTCGCTGGGCGCGTCGGTCTCGCGGCCAAAGGGCACGCAGCTGGCAAAGTCGAAGTCGCTGCAGGCGGCCAGCAGCTGCACACGCGTTTGCAAAGCGGTGTGTGCGGGCAGCCAGGCCCGCGCCACCAACTGCCAGGGCAGGGCTGCGGCTGTGATCTTGAGCGCTGCATGCTTGAGCTCGGGCTGCTTGCTTTGTGGGCAAAAGGCCGCTGAGGTCAGCGCGTTGACACCACCCCGGTGGCGCCCGCCCAGCACCTCTTCGCCCCAGTGCATGGCGATGAAGACCTGTGCAGGCGTTACCTCGGGGCTGGCTTGGGTGGGCAGCACCAAGGTGCCACGACGCGACTTCAGCTGCACCAGGTCGCCACTTTGCAGGCGCAGGCGGGTCAGGTCGCTGGGGTGCATGTCGACCACCGGTTCGGCCGCGTGGCCGTACAGGCGGCCCAGCGTGCCGGTGCGGCTCAGGCCATGCCAGTGGTCGCGCAGGCGGCCGGTGTTCAGGCTGAAGGGGTAGGGCGCGTCGCGCTTTTCGGCCAGGGGTCGGGCTGAAACCGCGGCAAAGCGGGCGCGGCCGTCGGCGGTGGCGAATTGGCCGTCGGTGTACAGCCGGGCGACGCCGGTGTCTTGCCCTGTTTTGAAGGGCCACTGTTGCGGACCCTGCGCTTCGAGCATGGCGTAGCTCAGGCCCGTGATGTCCAGGTCACGCCCACGTGTGCTTTCGCGGTGTTCGTTCCACAAAGTTTCAGGGCTGTCGTAGGGGAACAGCGTGCGCCTGTCGGCACGCCGTGGGGGCAACAAGGCTTCGATTCGGCGCGCCACGTCGACGGCGATGCGCCAGTCGTGCCGTGCCTGGCCCGGCGCGGCCACCGCTGGGCGCACGCGGCTGATGCGGCGTTCGCTGTTGGTGACGGTGCCGTCCTTTTCGCCCCAGGTGGTGGCCGGCAGCAGCAGGTCGGCATAGGCCGCCGTGGCGGTGGTGGCAAAGGCTTCTTGCACGATGACAAATTCGCAGCGCTGCAAGGCGCGGCGCACGGTGGCCTGGTCGGGCAGGCTTTGCGCGGGGTTGGTGCAGGCTATCCACAGCGCGGCGATCTCGCCGTCGGCGGCGGCCTGGAACATTTCCACGGCGCTCTTGCCAGGCTTGGCCGGCACGGCGCTTTCGCCGCCCGCCAGGCCCCACAGCGTGGCCACTTCGGCGCGGTGCTGGGCATTGCCCAGGTCGCGGTGCGCGGACAGCAGGTTGGCCAGCCCGCCCACCTCGCGACCGCCCATGGCGTTGGGCTGGCCGGTCAGTGAAAACGGGCCCGCGCCGGGCTTGCCGATCTGGCCCGTGGCCAGGTGCAGGTTGATCAGCGCCGCGTTTTTGTCGGTGCCGCTGACGCTTTGGTTCAGACCCTGGCAGTACAGCGACAGCGTGGGCGTGCGGCCCGCGCCGTTGTGTTGTGGGTCACCGCCAAACCAACGTGCCGCCTGCACCAGGTCAGCTTCCTGGATGCCGCAGATTTGCGCCGTCAGCTGCGGCGTGCAGTTGCGCACGATGTCGCGCAGCGCGTCGAAGCCGCGGGTGTGGGCATCGATGAAGCAACGGTCGGCCAGGCCTTCCCACAGCATCAGGTGCAGCAGGCCGTTGAACAGCGCCACGTCGGTGCCCGGCAGGATCTGCAGGTGCAGGTCGGCTGCGGCTGCGGTCTCGGTGCGGCGCGGGTCCACCACGATCCACTTTTGCCCGGGATTTGCACGCTTGGCGTCTTCCAGGCGCCGAAACAGCACCGGGTGGGCCCAGGCCATGTTGCTGCCGGCGATGAACACCGTCTGCGCCAGGCCCAGGTCTTCGTAGCTGCAGGGCGGTGCGTCGGCGCCCAGCGTGGCCTTGTAGCCGGCCACCGCACTGCTCATGCACAGGCGCGAATTGGTGTCGATGTTGTTGGTGCCCAAGAGCCCTTTGGCCAGCTTGTTGAAGGCGTAGTAGTCCTCGGTCAGCAGTTGGCCGCTGATGTAGATGCCGATCGCGTCGGGCCCGCGGGTCTGGGCGATGTGGGCCAGCTTGCTGGCCGCTTCATCCAGCGCTGCGTCCCAGCTCACGGCTTGCGCTGGGGCGCCTCGTTCGGCACGGCGCAGCGGTTGCAGCAAGCGGGTCTGGCGGGTGACATGGCTGCTGGCGGTGAGCGCCAGCGTGCTGCCCTTGGTGCACAAGCGGCCCAAGTTGGCCGGGTGATCCGGATCGCCGCGAACGCCGGTGATCTGCTCGCCCTTACTCTGGATGATGACGCCGCAGCCCACGCCGCAGTAGGGGCAGGTGGACTTGGTTTCTCTCACGCCAGAGCCTTCGCTGTTTCCAGTGCCAGGCTGCGCAGCTCTTGTGCGTCCAGGCTCACGGTGCCGTCTGTTACCCGCACGGCGAAGGGCGTGGTGCAGCCCTCGTCGGGTGCTTTTGCACAGCCGTCGGCCAGGCCGATGGTCCAGTTGTGCAAGGGGCAGGCCACGCTGTGGCCGAAGACGATGCCCTGGCTGAGTGGGCCGCCTTTGTGGGGGCAGCTGTCCAGCAGCGCAAAGACATGGTCGTCGGCAGCGCGAAACAGGGCCACCGCCGGGCCTTGGCTGCGGTTGACGCGGCGCGCACCCAGCACGGGGATGTCCTGCACCTGGCAAATAGGCACCCATTGGGCTTGGTCGTTGCTCATGACGGCACTCCTCAGACGGCTGTGGCCACGGGTTCAAACTGGCGCAGGTCGACCTGCGCCTGCTGGTGTTCAAACCAGGGGTCGGGTTCGCCGTCCAGCGCAAACTGCAGCCGTTCCCACAGCGCCTTGCGGTTGGGCGCGTCTTCCAGGATCTTTTTCTTCACGTGGTCCATGCCCACCCGGCTGACGTAGTGCACCGTGCGCTCCAGGTACCAGCCTTCTTCGCGGTAGAGCTGGCAGAAGGCGCCGGTGTACTCCAACACTTCCTCGGCCGTCT
>JAYVSX010000154.1:0-8003 GCA_043774975.1 Rubrivivax sp. | reverse complement strand
CTTTTTTCATCGCGTGGCGCGGTCTACTTGGACGTGGGCATCACAAATTCAGCACCCTTGCCAATGCTGTCGGGCCAGCGCTGCATCACGCTCTTTTGCTTGGTGTAGAAGCGCACGCCCTCTTCTCCATAAGCGTGCATGTCGCCAAACAGGCTGCGCTTCCAGCCTCCAAACCCGTGCCAGGCCATCGGCACGGGAATCGGCACGTTGATGCCCACCATGCCCACTTGCACGCGGCGCGCAAACTCACGCGCCACGCCGCCGTCGCTGGTGAAGCAGGCCACGCCGTTGCCAAACTCATGGTCGTTGATGAGCTGCAGCGCGCGGGCCATGTCGGGCACGCGCACGCAGGCCAGCACGGGGCCGAAAATCTCTTCTTTGTAGATGCGCATGGCGGGCGTGACGTGGTCAAACAGCGTGCCGCCCGTGAAGAAACCTCCCTCAAACCCCTTCACCCGCTGGCCGCGCCCGTCGACCACCAGTTGGGCCCCTTCTTCAACGCCCACACCGATGTACTTTTCAATGCGGTCGCGGGCCTCCTGCGTGACGATGGGGCCCATCTCGGCGTCCAGCTCCATGCCGTTCTTGACCTTCAGCGTCTTGGCGCGCTGCGCCAACAGCGGCACGATCTTGTCGGCCACGTCGCCCACCAACACCGCCACGCTGATGGCCATGCAGCGCTCACCGGCGCTGCCGTAGGCACTGCCGATCAAGGCGTCCACGGCCTGGTCGATGTCGGCGTCGGGCATCACCACCATGTGGTTCTTGGCGCCGCCCAGGGCCTGCACACGCTTGCCGTGGTGAGCGCCCGTCTCATAGATGTATTGGGCAATGGGTGTGCTGCCGACAAAGGACAGGGCCCGCACGTCGGGGTGCTTGAGCAGGGCGTCCACCGCGACCTTGTCACCCTGCACCACGTTGAACACCCCGTCGGGCAGGCCGGCCTTTTTCAGCAGCTCGGCCATCAACAGCGCGGGCGAAGGGTCGCGCTCACTGGGTTTCAAGATGAAGGCGTTGCCGCAGGCCAGCGCCACCGGGTACATCCACATCGGCACCATGCAGGGGAAGTTGAAGGGCGTGATACCCGCCACCACGCCCAGCGGCTGGCGCAGCGTCCAGTTGTCGATGCCGGTGCTGACCTGGTCGGTGTAGTCGCCTTTGAGCAACTGCGGGATGCCACAGGCAAACTCGACGATGTCGATGCCGCGCGTCACCTCACCATGGGCGTCGGTGAAAACCTTGCCGTGTTCGGCGGTGATCATGGCCGCCAGCGTGTCCTTGTGCTGGTTGAGCAGCGCCAGGAAGTTGTTCATCACGCGCGCGCGCCGCAGCGGCGGCAGGTCGCCCCAGGCCGGTTGCGCGGCGGCCGCGGCGGCCACCGCCGCGTTGACGTCAGCCTCGCTGGCCAACAAGACTTGGCGAGCAGGTGCGCCCGTGGTGGGGTTCCAAACGGTCTGGCTGCGGTTGCCGCTGCCGCGCTGTGCGGCGCCGTTGATCCAGTGGCCAACGTCGGCGTCGCTGGTGAAGGCTTGGGGTGCGCCCATGAGGGTGGTCTCCTGTCCGGTGAGCCGTGCAGTCTAGTGCGGCTCAAGCCTCGCACCAAAAAAGAACCCGCTGCTTTCGCAGCGGGTTGAGACAAGCCCTCCGAAGAGGACATCGTTGGGACGGTAGGCATTGCCTGCCCCACAATCCGCGAGCGGCAGCGCCAACGGGTAGAAATCTAAGGCCTGACGTTGGGGCAGATCCCCCCCTGAACACGGGGCTTCCCCCTAAGTCACCAACCCAGCATCCCTCTGCCAGACGAGCAGCACGCTGGAACCCGCTGAGACCACGCTGAAATTACGCTCAACCACGCTCACTCACGTTTAACCACGTTCAACCACCCATTGCCCACTGTGCAGGCAACACCCCCCCTTGGCGACGACGACCTGACGCGGCTGCAGGCGCTGCTGGACGCCCTGCCCACACCCCTGCAACCCATGGACGTGAGCGGGCTCGACGGCTACCTGTGCGGCGTGCTGCTGCAGCCGCGGGCGGTACCGGTCAGCCGCTGGTGGCCGTTTGTGGTGGATCTGGAGGGACGCCCGGCCCCGGCCTGCCCTGCGCTGGCCGAAATCCAAGCCCTGGTTGAACGGCGCCATGCAGAACTGAACACCGCCATTGGCGAACGCCAGTGGTTTGACCCCTGGATCTACCAACTGGATGACGATGCCACGCCAGCGGAATGCGTGCTGCCATGGACCGCCGGTTTTGCTGCGGCGATGGAATTTTTCCCTGAGCTGATGGCCATGTCCGACCCCGAGCTGGTCGAGCCTTTGGCGCTGCTGTTCATGCACTTCGACCCAGAGGACCTGGAAGACGCCGACGCCTTGGTCGCCGTCATCGACACCTTGGAGCCGCCCACCGACATCGCCGAAGCGGTGCAGGACGTGGTGCGCGCCCTGATGCTGTTGGCCGACGTGAGCCGGCCGCGGGCAACCGCCCCGGCGCCACAACGTGCGCCGCGAAAACCCGGCAGCCCGGCCCGCCGCCCGGCCAAACGCGGGCCCCGCTGAGCGCGCAGCAAGCCCGGGGGCCTGGCGGCCTTCAGATCGCTTGACCGAACACCGCCTTGGCGTGCAGCCCCAAGCCTTGAGCCACGCTGGCAAAGCGGTCGCCACGCACACTTTGCGCGTGCGGGAAGTGCTGGGCGATGCGGTTGACCAAGGCGGTCAGCCCGGTTGAACCGCCGGTGAAATAGAGGGCTTGCACCTGGTCTGGCGCGACGCCGGCCTGGTGCACGGTCTCGGCCGCAGCCATAACGATGCGCTGCAGATCGGCTTCGAGGGCAGCCGAGGCCTGCGCCTCGTGCAGCGATGAATGGAGCCCGGCTTCCAGCGCGTCCAGATCGACCTCGGCCCGGCCTTGCAAAGCCACGTCGATCTTGGCTTTTTCAGCGGCGCCAGCCAAGGCGTGACCCAGCCGCTCGTCCACCGCAGTCATCAAACGGGCGTGGTGGCGCGGGTCGGCGTACCAGGCCTTCATGCTGCGCAGTTCAGCCAACCGGGACGGGGAGTAGACGGTGTTGATCAGGTGCCAGGTGGCGAGGTCAAAGTACACCGCGCTGGGCACTTCGCGTGCCAGGTCACCCGGTTTGGCAGGCCGCAGCGAACGGTAGCCCAGCAGCGGCAGGATGCAGGCCAGCTCAACATGGCGGTCAAAGTCGGTACCTGCCAGGTGAACGCCATGGTTGGCCAGGATGTCGTCGCGCCGTTCGGCCCGGCCACGCCGCTGGGGGCCCACGCGAACCAAAGAGAAGTCGGATGTGCCGCCACCAATGTCGGCCACCAGCACAAGACACTCTCGCTCCACGGTGTTTTCAAAGTCCAAAGCGGCGGCAATCGGTTCGTACTGGAAGTGAACCTCCGAAAAACCGGCTTGCCGAGCGGCGGCCTCCAGCGCGGCGCGCGCTTGGGCGTCGCGCTCGGGTTCGTCGTCGACAAAAAACACCGGCCGGCCGAGCACGGCTTGGCTAATGGCGTGGCCTGCTTCGGCCTCGGCACGGGCTTTCAAGTGGCGCAGGTAACCGACCACCACGTCGCGGTACTTCACGCCGCGGCCGCCACCGATGTCGGTGCTTTGGTCCAGCAGGCTGGAGCCCAGGATGCTTTTCATGGATCGCATCAGGCGGCCATCGACACCTTCGATGTAGGCCGCTACGGCCGCCCGCCCGTACAGCCGCTCCGGCTCCAGCTGCTGCGGCGGTGTGTCGGCCCGGTAGAACACCGCGGTGGGCATGGTCGGTTGCCCCGGCTCCAGTTCGATCAGGCGCACGCCGCCGTCGGCGCGCGGCAGCGCCACGGCAGAGTTGGACGTTCCAAAGTCGATGGCAACAAAGCCCAGGGGCTTTTTCATGGGGTGGCTTCGGTCGCGGCAGGGACGAACAAGGGCACGAGCAAGGGCATGAGCAAGGGCATGAGCAAAGGCCCGCGCAAGGGCCCACGCAAGAGGACGAACAGGGGTGCAAAAGGGCCGCGATTGTATCGACGGCACAACGCTCGGACCGCCGCTGTGAATTGGCACACGCGCGCCCGTCATTTCCGCGTGCACGGTGATGCGCTCCAAGTGACACTGTTTACCGACGCATACCATCCACGCCCAGCGAAAGCCGCCGCCATGCCCAAAGCCACACCGCCCAACCGTTGGTTTCCTGGCTGGCGAGCGCAGGAGCCCGCCGCAGAGGTTGATTGCGCCGACCTGGGCACCGCCTTTGGCCTGGACCAGAGCATGAACGAGTTGCGGCACGAACCGCCGCCCACCGTGCGTGCGGCAAGACCGCCCGGTTGGGTGCAGCGTTTGACCAACCGCCGCAAGCCTGTGGCCTGAGAGCGCCCCCAGGCGGCGTTGCCGCCGCCCCCCCCGAGGGGGATGAGCAAAGTAACCAAGTGACATTTGCTCATGAGCGCCCGGCACAGAGCTCCGGGAATTTCGCCAGTGCCCGCTGGGCCTGGCAGAAAAGCGCTCAGCCTCTGACGCCGTGGAGCTTGGACGTCACGCCCATTTTTCTACTGCCAAGTCGATATTGCGACCGATACGTTCATAAAGTGACGTGGGCTCTTAGAATATCGTAATGCCACGTCTTTCCTTCAAAGAGCAAGTCCTGCGCGTCCGTGAAGACGCCATCGTCGAATCGGTCAACCGCCTGCTGGCCGACAAGGGCTTCGACCTGATGACGGTGGATGAGGTGGCGGCCGACGTTGGCATCGCCAAGGCCAGCCTGTACAAACACTTTGCTTCCAAAGAAGCCTTGGCCGCTGCCGCCATGGTGCGCTTGATGGAACGCACCCAGGCCCTGGTGGACCAACAGGCCGCGCGCACCGACGCCAGCGCGCTGCAACGGCTGCAAGCGGTGACCCAGTGGGCGCTGCAGACACAACTGGCCGGCGACATGCCCAGCGTGCCGTCCCAGAACTCCAGCCTGCGGGCCGAGCTGATGGCCAACAAGTCTTACCTGGACGCCATCCTGCGCGTCAGCGACATCTTGGGCGAGTGGATCATCGAAGCCCAAGGCCGTGGCGACATCAACCCCGCACTGCCGCCCGAGGTGGTGCTGTACACCATCTACGCACGGGCCTGCGACCCGGTGCCGGCGTTTCTGAAAGCTGGGGGCAGTTTTACCGACGCCCAAATTGTGGACTTGGTACAAACCAGCTGCTGGCAAGGGCTGCGCGCCTGAAATCGCGCCAGCGCCCGCGGTCAGGGAATGGCTAACGCACCAAGAGCACAGGTGTGCCGCAGTTGGCCAGGACCTTGGTGGCCACCGAACCCATCACCAGGTTGGTCAGCGTGCCGTGGCCGTGCGACCCCATCACCAGCAAGTCGTAGTCACCCTTGCGGGCGGCATCGGCAATGACTTCGGCCGCCGGCCCAGTCTTGGCGACAAATTGGGCCTTCAAACCCTGCTTGTCAAAGAAGGTGCGGATGGGCTTGAAGACGGCACTGGCCGTGTCGTCGTAATAGGTTTTCAGAAGCGCCTTGTCCAGCACCGCAGCCGCCCGCGGCGGAATCGCTGGAACCGCGTTCATCACGGTGTACTGGTGCTGGGGCCCCATCCAGTCGTCGTGCGCGGCCAAGTAGGCCAGCATCTTCTTGCTGTAGGGGCTGCCGTCAACGGCGACAAGAATTTTCATGGTGCGGGACTCCTGTGGTGCGGCAGTTTTCAGTGCCTGAGACTGCAGTGTGCACTGTGGTGATTGGGGGCGGCCTTGATCTGGCGCAGAAACTGCACGGTCGGAACGTTCAAATCTCGATCAACCGCAGACCGTCGTGGCCCTCGTCCTCGCCCTTGTGTGCCAGACCGCGGGCATGGCAAACCACACGGCTGGGTAGACGCCCGGGTCGATCGACCCGGTAGTCGTGGCGGCAGTGCAGGTGACCATGCAGCCACAGGTCTGCGCGGGTAATGAGGTCGTCGTCAGCGTTGCAAAAGCTGGCCGTGCCGGGCTGTTTGCCGTAGCGCGGGTCGGCACTGCGCAGGCTGGGCGCGAAGTGGGTGATGACCAGCGTCTTGTCCCACCGCCCCTGGGGTGCGCGCTGCAGCTCTTGCTCCAGCCAAGCCCTGCAGCGCAGGCTTTCTTCGCGCACGGCGGCGGCTTCAAATGGCGCACCACCTCGGGTGGCGCCCATCAGGCGCAGGAAGTACTCGGCGGCACGTTCGGCGCGCGCTCGCTGTTCAGGGCCAAACAGGTCGAAGTCGCTCCACCGGGTGCTGGCCAGCACGCGCACACGCTGGCCTTGGCTGTCGGAGAGCAGCAGGGTCTGGCGCTCCAAAAAGGTAAATCCCAAGCCCTGGCAGAGCTGCCGCAGGCCCAGCAAGGCCTGGTCAAAGTCACGCCCGTCGAACTCGTGGTTGCCGGCCACCACGATGACCGGTACCGGCCAACCGGCAAAACGCTGGTAGCCGGCCCAGCTGCTGTCGATGTCGCCAGCCAGCACCAGGCACTCGGCGCCGGGCGCGGGAACGGGATCGAAGGTCTCCGTTTCCAGGTGCAAATCGGACAGCAGCTGCAGCTTCATGCAGCCAACTGCCACTGCACCCAGGCGCCGTGCGGATGGCAAACCGCCAGCAGCTCATCGTGGCCACCCGGCCACAAGCGGCAGCGCAGTTCCACCCGCAGGTCCGCCTTCAAGGGCTCCATGCGCAACCACGCCACGGGTGCATTCCAGGTGGCGGCCTGGCCCGCCAGCTCCACCTGCTGCGTGATGCTGGCCTGCTCGTCGGCGGGGATGTACTGCCAAACCACCGAATGCATCAGCACCCAGGCGCCCTGTGCTGGCCGGCGCGCCAGTTCCGCACGCACAAAGTCAGCTGCACGCTGCGCGCTGATGCCAACACCGGTCTGTGCCATGTGGGCTTGGGCCACCCGCATCGCTGCGCGCAAGCGGCTCAGGCGTTCGGGCTGGTCGGGCCAGACAAAGGACGTCAGGCGCAGGCCTTCCCCAGGCCACGTCAGGTCCACCGGCGCCACGTCGCAGCCGGCACGGCGCAGGATGTGCAGCGGCACTTGGGGCGGCGCGGCTCCCGTCCATTCGCTGCGCAGCGTCAGGCCAGCTGCCGGGTTGCCCCAAGCCCAGGCGGCCTGGCCGTGCTCACTGGAGTAACTTCGTGCTGCGCACTCCGGAATTCGCTCTTGGGGCGGCCCGGCGTGCTCATCGGAGTACCTTCGTGCTGCGCACTCCGGAATTCGCTCTTGGGGCGGCCCGGCGTGCTCATGTCGGTACCGGTCGCACCACAGGTTCAGCCCGGCCGAAGCACCGATTTCGGCCACCGCCAAAGCCTGCCCGGTGCGCTGGGCAATGTGCAAGAGGCCCGGCAGCAAGGCGGCGCTGCGCTGCACCTCATTGGTTTGCGGCGGGCCGGCCAACGCGGCTTGCAGATGCGGCTGCTGATCCGACCACGCCGTGTTGATGGCGTGGTCCAGTTCTTCGTCGGTCCAGCTGCTGCGGGCCGGCGGCCACAGGCTGGCCCAGGGCTCGCGGCCCAGCAAAGCCAAGTGGTGCAGCGCGGCCAGCCAGCGCAGTGCAACGGCTGCCGCCAAGGGGTCGTCGGCCAGCGCCGACAGCACCTTCAGCGGCTGCGGCTGGCTGGCCAGCCAAGCCCGGCTGCGCGCCAGCAGGCGCGCGCCAAAAGGCGACGGTTGCTGGCACCAGGCGGCCTGCTGGTCAAAGGCCTGCAGCAGCCGTTGCTCAGGCAAGCCGGTTCAGCCCAACGCGGCCAAGCGCGTTTCGATGCGCGCCTTGGTGGCCGGCAATTCGGCCGGCAGGTGAAACTCCAGCTGCTTGAACAGCTCGGTGTGCAAGACCAGTTCTTGCTGCCACGAAGCCTTGTCGATGCCGATGACGGTGTCGAACTGGGTACGTGTGAAGTCCAGGCCGTCCCAGCGCAGGTCTTCGAAGCGTGGGCTGATGCCAAACAGGTTATCGACGCCCCCGGCCTTGCCTTCGGCGCGAGCGATCATCCATTC
>JAYVSX010000153.1:0-7491 GCA_043774975.1 Rubrivivax sp. | reverse complement strand
CAGGTAGCTGACCAGGCCCACCGCTTCCCAGCCAAAGAACAGCTGCAGGAAGTTGTTGCTCATGACCAGCATCAGCATGCTGAAGGTGAACAGGCTGATGTAGCTGAAAAATCGCTGGTAGCCCGGGTCGCCTTGCATGTAGCCGATGGTGTAGATGTGCACCATCAAGGACACAAAGGTCACCACCACCATCATCATCGCGGTCAGGCCGTCGACCAGGAAGCCGACCTCCATGACCAGCTTGCCCAGCACCATCCACTCGTACACGGTGGCGTTGAAGCGGGCGCCGGCCACCACCTGGCTGAGCACCAGCGCCGAACCGATGAAAGCGATCAGCACGCCCAGGATGGTGACGCTGTGCGCGCCACGCTGACCCACCCACTTGCCGGCCAGACCCGCCACCAGGGCGCCGGCCAAAGGAGCCAGTGCAACGGTGAGCAGCAAGCCCAAGGAGATTGTTGAAGCCATGTCAGGTCCTCAACCTTTCAGCTCGTCGAGTTCTTCGACGTTGATCGATGCGCGGTTGCGGAACACCACCACCAGGATGGCCAGGCCGATGGCCGACTCGGCCGCCGCCACGGTCAGGATAAAAAACACAAAGACCTGCCCGGCCATGCGGTCGGCCTCGATGGGCAGGTAATGCGAGAAGGCGATGAAATTCATGTTCACCGCCAGCAGCATCAGCTCAATGGCCATCAACAGCACGATCAGGTTGCGACGGTTCAGAAAGATGCCCACCACCGACATGGCAAACAAGATGCCACCCAGGCTGAGGTAGTGGCCGAGGGTGATGCTGCCCATCACGCGCCCCCTTCGGCATTCGGCGCCTTGGGAAGCGAGGGCGCCTCGATCGTGGGCGCCATCTTCACCAGGCGCACGCGGTCCGCCTTCTTGGCCCGGACCTGCTCAGACGGATCCATGTGCTTGCTGTCCTTGCGCGCGCGCAGCGTCAGCGTGATGGCCGCGATGATGGCCACCAGCAGCAGCACCGCAGCCAGTTGCAGCGGATAGAGGTAGTCGGTGTACATCTCGATGCCCAGCAGCTTGGTGTTGCCAACCTCGAGCGCCTTGGCTGACACCACTGGCGCCTGCAGCTGGAAACCGCGCATCAGCACCAGCGCCATTTCCAGGGCAATCAGCGCGCCCACAAAACCGGCCATCGGCAGGTGCTTGTAAAAGCCGTCGCGGAACTTGTCGGTATTGATGTCCAGCATCATCACCACAAACAGGAACAGCACCATCACCGCGCCCACGTAGACCAGCACCAAGGTGATGGCCAAAAATTCGGCGTGCAGCAGCATCCAGATGCAGCTGGCGCTGAAGAAGGCCAGCACCAGAAAAAGCGCCGCATGCACCGTGCTGCGCGCGGTGATGACACGGAACGCCGCCAGCAGCAGCACCGCTGAGAAGACGTAGAAGAGAGCTGAGATCGAGTTCATATCTTTGGGCCCCCAAGCTCATCTGCGCTCGCTCCCCCCCGGGGGGGCCGTCCCCCAGCGGTCCGGCACGGCCGGCCCCGCGGGGGGAAGCTTGATCGCGAAACGCAGCGGCTAGGTGTCATCGGAAGGGTGCGTCGGCTGCGCGGTTGGCGGCAATTTCTTTTTCGTAGCGGTCGCCCACAGCCAGCAGCATGTCTTTGGTGAAGTACAGGTCGCCGCGTTTTTCACCGTGGTACTCGAAGTGGTGGGTTTCGACGATGGCGTCCACCGGGCAGCTTTCTTCGCAGAAGCCGCAGAAGATGCACTTGGTGAGGTCGATGTCGTAGCGCGTGGTGCGGCGGCTGCCGTCGGCGCGCACCTCGGATTCGATGGTGATGGCCAGCGCCGGGCAGACGGCTTCGCACAGCTTGCAGGCGATGCAGCGCTCTTCGCCGTTTTCGTAACGGCGCAGCGCATGCAGGCCACGGAAGCGCGGGCTCAGCGGCGTTTTCTCTTCCGGGTACTGCACCGTGATGTTCTTGGCCAGGAAATGCTTGCCGGTGATGCGCATGCCCTTGAACAGCTCGGTCAGGAACAGGCTGGTGAAGACTTCGCGGACGGCGGTCAACGTGCTCATAGCTTCATTTCCAGATGTTCAGGGGCGACTGAATCCACAGCCCGACGACGACCAACCAGACCAGCGTGATGGGGATGAAGATCTTCCAGCCCAAACGCATGATCTGGTCATAGCGAAAGCGCGGGAAGGTGGCCCGCACCCACAGGAACAGGGTGGCCACCACAAACACCTTGGCCGCCAGCCAGAACCAGCCGTCGGGCAAGAAGCCCACCGGGCTGAGCCAACCGCCCAGAAAAAGCAGCGTGGTCATCATGCTGACCAGAATCATGTTGGCGTACTCGGCCAGGAAGAACATGGCAAACGACATGCCCGAGTACTCGATCATGTGGCCGGCCACGATCTCGGATTCGCCTTCGACCACGTCGAAGGGATGGCGGTTGGTTTCAGCCAGACCCGAGATGAAAAACACCACGAAGATGGGCAGCAAGGGCAGCCAGTTCCAGCTCAGGAAGCCCAGGCCCATGTCGGCAAAGGTGCCCTTGCCCTGCACCGCGACGATCTCGCTCAGGTTCATGCTGGCCGACACCATCAGCACCACCACCAGGCAAAAGCCCATCGCGATTTCATAGCTGACCATCTGCGCGCTGGCACGCAGGGCGCCCAGGAAGGCGTACTTCGAGTTGCTGGCCCAGCCGGCGATGATCACGCCATAGACCTCGAGCGAGGTGATGGCCATCAGGAACAACAGGCCGGCGTTGATGTTGGCCAGCGCCACATCGGGCCCAAACGGGATCACCGCCCAAGCCGCCAGGGCCGGCATGATGGTCATCACCGGGCCCAGGAAAAACAGGCCCTTGTTGGCAGCCGTGGGGCGGATGATCTCCTTGAAGATCAGCTTGACGGCATCGGCAATCGGCGTCAGCAAACCGTAGGGACCGACCCGGTTGGGGCCCGGTCGAATCTGGCTCCAGCCAATGGCCTTGCGCTCCCACAGCGTGAGGTAGGCGACGCAGCCCATCAGCGGCAGCACCACGGCCACGATCTTGATCAGGCTCCAGAGCACCAACCACAAGGTGGGCCCCAGGGCGGCGTTGGCAAATTGATGAAGAGGCTCGAACATGGCGCTCAAACCTTTGCAATGCTGACGGTGCCGAACAGCGCACCGAGCTGGGCCGTGGCCGGGTGCCCGGCAGCCACCCGCACGGTGTTGGCGGCCTGAGTGGTGTCTTCTCGCGCCAACAACTCAGCCGAGCCATCGCCTTGACTGACACGAACGCGATCGCCAACCTTCAGCCCCAGCGCTTGCCACAGCGCCGTGGGCAAGCCCACTTGCGGCTCGCGGGCGTCGGCTGTCAGCTGCAGGGACGCAGCCCGGCGAACCAGCGAGTCGGTGGCGTAGATCGGTACGTCAGCTAAACGTTGGTAGCCCGGCTGGTAGCCCGGTTGGTAGCCCGCCGTATCAGCCGTCAAAGTGCCGACGGTCAACGTGGCCTGGGTGCTGTTGTCCAAGCGACTGCTCAGGGCCGCCACATCGCCCAGCGCTTGGGCGCGGACCTCGTCGGTCGATTCCTGGTCGAACCCGGCCAGTCCCAGCAAGTTGCCCAACACGCGCAAGACCTTCCAGGCCGGGCGTGTGTCACCCAAAGGTTTGACCACGCCGTGGAAACTTTGCACGCGGCCTTCGGCGTTGACAAAAGCGCCGGCGGTTTCGGTGAACGGGGCGATGGGCAGCAGCACGTCGGCCACATCGGCGCAGGCGTCCTTGAAAGGCGTCAGCGCAACGACCAGGCCCGAACCCGCCAAGGCTTGGCGCGTGGCTGCGGCGTTGGCACTGTCCAGCACGGGTTCGCTGTTGAGCAACAGCAAAGCCTTCATCGGCTGGCTGAGCATCTGACCGGCGTTCAGCCCGCCAGCGCCTGGCAGCGCGCCCACCCACTGGGCGCCCACGCTGTTGCCGGCTTCACCCAGGTAACCCACGGTGGCGCCGGTGTGCTGTGCAATCCACTGTGCCAAGGCCAACAGCTGGCTGGCTTGCGGATGCTGTGCAGCCGCGTTGCCCAAGAGCAGGGCCACGCGTTCGCCTGACAGCAGTGACTCTGCAACTCCTTGAGCGTGCTGGCCCGGGTCGGCAGGCAAAGGGGCAGGCAGGCCTTTGGCTTTGGCGACCGCGGCGGCCACATCGGCCAGCTGGCCGACCCACTGCAAAGGCGCGGCGGTCAGCGTGGCCGACAGCTTGATGGCCCAGTCGTCGTGCACGGCATGCAGACTCATCACCCGCGCGCCGTGGCGTGCGGCTTGGCGCAGCCGTTGGGCCATCAAGGGGTGGTCCTTGCGCAGATGGCTGCCGATCAGCAGCACACGGTCCAACTTGGACAGCGCGGCCAGGCTCATGCCCAACCAACGGGCACGGCCCGGCGCAGCGGTGTTGCTGAAATCAGCATGGCGGGTGCGGTGGTCGACACTTTCGCTGCCCAGCCCGCGCACCAACTTGGCCAGCAGGTGCAGCTCTTCCACCGTGGACGAGGCGTGCCCGATGGCACCGATGCCAGCGCTGCCAAATTCGGCCTTGACGCGCTTCAAGCCGTCGGCCACGTAGGACAGGGCGGTGTTCCAGTCGACCGCTTGCCACTGCCCACCCTGCTTGATCATCGGCTGGGTCAGCCGCGACTCACCGTTGACGGCTTCGTAGCTGAAGCGGTCGCGGTCGGAGATCCAGCATTCGTTGACGGCTTCGTTTTCCAGCGGCACCACGCGCATCACCTTGCCGGACTTGACCTGCACGATCAGGTTGGCACCCACGCTGTCGTGTGGCGACACCGACTTGCGGCGCGACAGCTCCCAGGTGCGGGCGCTGTAGCGGAAAGGCTTGCTGGTCAGCGCGCCGACCGGGCAGATGTCGATCATGTTGCCCGACAGTTCGCTGTCCACCGTGCGGCCATCGATGGTGGTGATCTCGCTGTGCTCACCGCGGTGGATCATGCCGAGCTCCATCACGCCGGCCACTTCTTGGCCAAAGCGCACGCAGCGGGTGCAGTGGATGCAGCGGCTCATCTCTTCCATGCTGACCAGTGGGCCCACATCCTTGTGGAAGACAACCCGTTTTTCCTCGGCGTAGCGGCTGCTGCTGCCGCCGTAACCCACCGCCAGGTCTTGCAGTTGACACTCGCCGCCCTGGTCACAGATGGGGCAGTCCAGTGGGTGGTTGATGAGCAGGAACTCCATCACCGACTGCTGGGCCTTGACGGCTTTTTCGCTCTGGGTGCGCACCACCATGCCGTTGGTTACCGGCGTGGCACAGGCCGGCATCGGCTTGGGCATCTTTTCGATGTCGACCAGGCACATGCGGCAGTTGGCCGCGATGCTCAGCTTCTTGTGATAGCAGAAGTGCGGCACGTAGATGCCTGCAGCGTCGGCCGCATGCATGACCACGCTGCCGTCGGCCACCGTGACCAGCTTGCCGTCGATGTTGATTTCAGCCATGAGCGTGCTCCGCCGGGCCGCCCCAAGGAGCACGAGCCCCCCCGGGGGGTAGCGAACAAATGTGAGCTTGGGGGTCCATGGTGCTTAGACGTATTGGGGGACCATGCAGGTCTTGTGTTCGACGTGATGGGCGAACTCATCGCGGAAGTGCTTGAGCATGCCCTCGACAGGCATGGCCGCCGCTTCGCCCAGCGCGCAAATGGTGCGGCCCTTGATGTTGAATGCCACGTTGTCCAACAGCGCCAGGTCATCTGCCCTGCCCTGGCCGTGTTCGATGCGGTTCAGCACGCGCCAAAGCCAGCCCGTTCCTTCGCGGCAGGGCGTGCACTGCCCACAGCTTTCGTGCTGGTAGAAATAGCTCAAGCGCAACAGGCTTTTGACCATGCAACGGCTGTCGTCCATCACGATGACCGCGCCTGATCCCAACATCGAGCCGGCCTTGGCGATGGCGTCGTAGTCCATCGTCATGTCCATCATGGTCTTGGCTGGCAGCACAGGCGCCGACGAGCCACCCGGGATCACCGCTTTCAAAGTGCGGCCGGAACGCACACCGCCGGCCAGTTCCAGCAACTTGGCGAACGGCGTGCCCAGCGGCACTTCAAAGTTGCCGGGCTGGTTGACGTCGCCCACCACGCTGAAGATCTTGGTGCCCCCGTTGTTGGGCTTGCCGCACTCCAGGTACTTCTGCCCGCCGTTGTTGATGATCCAAGGCACCGCGGCAAAGGTCTCGGTGTTGTTGATGGTGGTGGGCTTGCCATACAGGCCAAAGCTGGCCGGAAACGGCGGCTTGAAGCGCGGCTGGCCCTTCTTGCCCTCCAGGCTTTCCAGCAAGGCCGTTTCTTCGCCGCAGATGTAGGCGCCAAATCCGTGGAAGGCGTGCAACTGGAAGCTGAAAGGGCTGCCCAGGATGTTGTCGCCCAGCAAGCCAGCAGCGCGCGCTTCTTCCAGTGCGGCCTCAAAACGTTCGTAGACCTCGAAGATCTCGCCGTGGATGTAGTTGTAGCCAGTCTTGATGCCCATCGCATAAGCGGCGATGGCCATGCCCTCGATCACGATGTGCGGGTTGTAGGCCAGGATGTCGCGGTCCTTGCAGGTGCCCGGCTCGCCTTCGTCGCTGTTGCAGACCAGGTACTTCGGGCCCGGAAAGGCGCGTGGCATGAAGCTCCACTTCAGGCCGGTTGGAAAGCCTGCCCCGCCACGGCCGCGCAGCGCGCTGAGCTTGACTTCGGCAATGACCTGGTCTTGCGTCATGCCCTCGTTGCCGTCCTGGTTTTGCCCATTGACGTCTTTGGCCAGGATCATCCGCAGTGCCGAATAGCCGCCACGCGCCAGGTAGTCCTTCAAACCCCAGTTGCGGCCATTCAGACCGGCATAGATCTGCGGCCCCAGGTGGCGGTCATGGAAGCAGGTCTCAGCGCCTTTGGCCTGAAACTTGGACAGATCAAGCATCGGTTTTCTCGCTTTGAGCGCTCAGCAAGGCCAGCAGTTCGTCCAGCCGCTCGTTGTTCATCAGGCTGAGCATCTGGCGGTCATTGACCAGCATCACCGGCGCGTCGGCGCAAGCGCCCAAACATTCACTGGGTTGCACCGTGAACATACCGTCGGCAGTGGTGCCATAGGGCTCCACACCCAGTTTGCTGCAGACGTGCGCCAAGGCTTTTTCACCGTCGCGCAACTGGCATGGCAAGTTGGTGCAGACGTTGAGCTTGAAGCGCCCCACCGGCCGCTGGTTGTACATGTTGTAGAAGGTGGTGACTTCGTGCACCGCAATCGACACCATGCCCAGATAGGCGGCAATCGCGTCTTCAGATGCGGTCGATACAAAGCCTTGCTCTTGCTGGACGATGGCCAGGCAAGCCATAACAGCCGAGGCTCTTTGATCGGCCGGGTACTTGGCCACCTCTTTGTCAAAGCGAGCCCGGGTGCTTGCAGACAGTTCCATCATCGATCGATCTCGCCAAACACGATGTCCATGGTGCCGATGATCGCCACCGCGTCCGCGATCATGTGGCCGCG
>JAYVSX010000152.1:0-4506 GCA_043774975.1 Rubrivivax sp. | reverse complement strand
CGCTGGAGATGGCGCGCTTCGGTCGCGACCACCCGGCGCAGACCCTGGTGGTGGCGGGTGTTCGTTTCATGGGTGAATCGGCCAAGATCCTGTCACCCGACAAGCGTGTGCTGATGCCCGACCTGGATGCCACCTGCAGCCTGGACCTGGGCTGCCCGCCAGAGCCCTTTGCGGCATTCTGTGACGCCCACCCGGATCGCGTGGTGGTGGTCTACGCCAACACCAGCGCTGCCGTAAAAGCCCGCGCTGACTGGATGGTGACCAGCTCTTGCGCGCTGGCCATCGTCAACCACATCAAGGACCAGGGCCGCAAGGTGCTGTGGGCACCCGACCGCCACCTGGGCCGCTACATCCAGGAACAAACCGGCGCCGACATGCTGCTGTGGAACGGCGCCTGCATCGTGCACGACGAGTTCAAGGGCATGGAGCTTGACCTGTTGCGCCGCCAGCACCCGGGAGCCCTGGTGCTGGTGCACCCCGAGTCACCGAAGAGCGTGGTTGAACAGGCCGACGTGGTGGGCAGCACCACGCAGCTGCTCAACGCCGTGGTCAAGGGCACCGCGCCGGCCTACATCGTGGCCACCGACAACGGCATCCTGCACCGCATGCGCCAGCTGGCGCCAGGCAAGGTGCTGCTGGAAGCCCCCACGGCTGGCAGCAGCGCCACTTGCAAGAGCTGCGCGCATTGCCCTTGGATGGCCATGAACGTTTTGCAGGGCGTTGTGGGCTGCCTGGAACACGGCAGCGGTGAAATCCAGGTAGCAGAACCCGTGCGCAGCAAGGCCCTGGGCTGCATCGAGCGCATGCTGGACTTTGTGCAGCGCAACCCATCCAGTGTGGCGCAACCCCAGGGCGGGTTCGTGAAGAACGTGGGCGCCGCCTGAGGCGTAGTGTCCGTAGCCTTCAGGTCGCGGCGGCCGCTGCCGATAACCCCTTGTGCCCCATGCCAGGGGCAGAGGGCCATTGCATGAGCGCTGACTTCACTTCCGTGCGCAACCACAACGAGCGCGCCGTCTATGACACGGTGATGCGTCAGGCCGATCAATACCCCGGTTTGGCGCACAAGGCCGAGTTGCTTGCCGACGTGGCCTGTGTGGCGTTGAACCGCTTGCCGCCGCGCTACATCCGCCATGAGGTCGACTTTGTTTTCTACCTCAGCGATCGTGAGCGTGGCGACAGCGAACGGCAGCTGCAAGAGTCGGTGGAATACGCCTTTGGCTTTGTCCAGGCGCGCACCGCGATGCGCGCCCGCGGCTGATCACTGAGTCAGGCCCAGCAACGCCGGGACGCCCGTGCGCCATCCCGAGCCGCTAACGCTTGCCGGCCCCGCTCTTGGCTGGTCGCGTCAACACCGTCGGGAAGCTCACTGGCAAGGGGTGTGGAAAATCGCGGCTGTAATGCAGACCACGGCTTTCGTGCCGGCGCAGAGCCGAACGCACGATGAGCTCGGCGCAGACCACCAGATTGCGCAGCTCCAGCAGGTCGCGATTGACCCGGAAGTTGGCGTAGTAATCGTGCGTTTCACTGCGCAGCAGTTTGATGCGGTGCAAGGCCCGTTCCAGGCGCTTGGTGGTGCGCACGATGCCCACGTAGTTCCACATCAGCAGGCGCAGTTCGTCCCAGTTGTGGGCAATGACCACCTGCTCGTCGGCGTCTTCCACCTGGCTCTCGTCCCAGGCCGGCAAAGGCACTGCAGGCGGCACCGTCTGCGCTGCGATGGCCAAGGCGCAGCTGCGCCCCAGCACCACGCATTCCAGCAATGAGTTGCTGGCCAGCCGGTTGGCCCCGTGCAGGCCGGTGTAGGTGGTTTCGCCCACTGCAAACAAGCCTGGCAGGTCGGTGCGGCCGTCCAGGTCGGTGACCACACCGCCGCAGGTGTAGTGGGCAGCAGGTACCACCGGAATGGGCTGCAAGGCGATGTCGATGCCCAGTTGCAGGCAGCGTGCATGCACCGTTGGAAAGTGCTCTTTCAAGAACGCCTCACCCAGATGGCGGGCGTCCAGCCAGACATGGTCCAGGCCATGCTTTTTCATCTCGAAGTCGATCGCGCGGGCAACGATGTCGCGCGGCGCCAGCTCCAGCCGCGGGTCGTGGGCCGCCATGAAGCGCTGCCCGCCCGGATCGCCAGGCCCCAGGCTGGGCAGCGTGAGGTAGGCGCCCTCACCGCGCAGCGCTTCGGTGATCAGGAAGCTGCGCTCTTGCGGGTGGTAAAGGCAGGTCGGGTGGAACTGGATGAATTCCATGTTGCCCACGCGGCAGCCAGCGCGCCAGGCCATCGCGATGCCGTCACCGGTGGCGGTGTCGGGGTTGCTGGTGTAGCGGTAGACCTTGCCCACGCCACCGGTGGCCAAGACCACCGCGTCGGCGGCCAGGGTCTCCACCCGGCCGCTGTCCATGTCGAGGGCATAAACGCCATAACAGCGGGGCGATTCTTCACGCTTGAGCAAGCGTGACGTGATGACGTCAACCGCCACCCAGCGTTCGCGCAAGGTGATGTTGGGGTGGGCTTGGGCGCGCTCCAACAGCGCGTCGTGAATGGCTTTGCCCGTGGCGTCGGCTGCGTGGGCAATGCGACGCACCGCGTGGCCACCCTCGCGCGTGAGGTGCAGGCCCAAAGGCCCATCCGGGTCTTCAGAAAAGTGCACCCCGGCGTCAACCAGCCATTGAACTGCCTGGGCACTGTGTTGCGCGACATACCTTGCGGTGTGTTCGTCGACGATGCCCGCACCCGCCTCCTGGGTGTCGCGTACGTGCGACTCCACGCTGTCGTCGCTGCCCAGCACACCCACGATGCCACCCTGGGCCCAGGCCGTGGCACTTTCTGACAGCGAGCGCTTGGCCAGCACGACCACGGGCCGCTGTTCGGCCAGCTGCAATGCCACGGTCAAGCCACCGAGGCCCGCGCCAATAACCACAACAGGTCCAAATGCGGTGGGTGCTGTGGGACGGGTGCTCATGAAGGCGTTGCAATTTTGCTGTCTGAATGCAGGCATCGTAGTCGGAATTCCTGAACCCAGCTGCGGTCGGCCAGCTGCGCAATCAGGTGCGCAATCAGCCGCTGCGACCTATGATCGGCTGCACAAACAAGGAGAGGAAACCCATGAGCCGTGGACAACAAGACATACCTTGGCCTGAAACCGCCCGCATACCCAGTCGGGAAGACCTGAACTCCCCCAGCACGCAGATCGTCGGCGACCGCGAGGCCTACCTGGGGCAGGGGCGGCACGATGTCGGCAGGCGCATTGCCGACGACCAGGTCGAGCTGTTTGTGGCCACCGACGTAGCCGCCGCACTGCAGCAGGAATTCACGCTGCACGCGCCCGAGTTCATCACACTGCACGACGTCGGCACCAGCGCGTCGCTGCGCCTGCTGGCCAGCCTGGCGGGCGCCGCCGGTGCACGGGTGCAACGCCTGTCGGTGCGCAAGCAGGGCCAGGGCGTGGCATTGGCCGTGATTCAGTTCGTCGAGGTCCCGCTGGCCGACGGCGCCCTGGTACGCGTCTACTCCACCGACGTCAACGCCGACGGCGCAGCGCGCGCCCAGATTGCGCGCGTGCTGCTGGCCCACAGCAAGTTGGGCGTGCTGATGGTGGGCGAACTGCCTCCACATGCCATTTCGGCGCAGTTGACACCGCTCCATGAAGCGCTGGCGCGTGGCCCTTGGCCCAACCGCGACCTGCTGATGGTGCCCTTGGGTTCAAGCATCGCAATGGCTGGGCAAGCAGCGCAGCTGGCGCACCAGACACCGGTGGCCGTGCACGTGACACCGCACGCGGCCAAGCCCAAACACGTTTGGACCTTTGTGGGCGGCGCCTGGAACCGGCTGCATGGTGCGGCCAACGGCGAGCGCGCCCTGCAAACCGAGTTGTCGCGCGCGGTGCCCAAGCCCAAGGTACCCAGTACTGAAGCCACCACCGAGCCGATGCCGCTGGACACCCTCAAGCCAACTCGAAGGGCACCCGCAGCAGAGCAAGCGCAGCAGACCATGCCGATGCCGATGCCGGTTCCCGGCGGCACACAATGGCAACTTTATGTTGACCGCTGTGCCTTGATCAAGGGCACCCTCAGCGCCTGCATTTTTGACACCCATTCGATGCAGGTCATGGCCCACGCCGGTGGGCTGCCGGCCGCCGACCGCCTGGCCCAGCAAGGTGCGGCGCTGCTGTCGGCCATGAACGACGCCTCGCGCGCGCTCGGGTTGGGCCCGGCGCGCGCCGAAGCCGGCATCAGCACCACCAGTCACCATCTGTTGTTGCGGCCAGTGCCGGGCCACCCGGGCGTGGCCTTGCACATGGTGTTGCAGGCCAGCGCCAGCAACCTGACGCTGGCGCGCATGCAACTGGAGCGGGTGCAAGCCCCCGACTGAGAGCGCCCCCAGGCCGACGACATACGTCGTCCGCCCCCCGAGGGGGATGAGCAAAGTAACCAAGTGACATTTGCTCATGCGCGTTCGGTCCCGCCCGGTCAGCCGCCGCTGCAGCTGCAGGCGCTGCACCCACTGGTGGC
>JAYVSX010000151.1:0-4088 GCA_043774975.1 Rubrivivax sp. | reverse complement strand
TCTCGTGGATGTAGTGCTGAACGAAGAACCAGGCGCCCTGGTTCTGCGGTTCGTCCTGGCACCACACCACCTCGGTGGCGTTGGGGAAGCGCTTCATCTCGGTCGCAAACGCCTTGTGCGGGAAGGGGTAGAGCTGCTCGACGCGGATGATGGCCACGTCCCAGGCCTTCTTTTCATCGCGCTTCTTGATCAGGTCGTAGGCGACCTTGCCGGAACAGCAGATCACCCGCTTGACCTTGTCGCCTTCGATCTCGGTGCGCTGCGACCCGATTACGGTGCGGAACTCACCTTTGGTGAATTCACTCAGCGGCGAAGTGGCATCCTTGGCGCGCAGCAAGCTCTTGGGCGTGAAGATGATCAAGGGCTTGCGGAACTGGCGCACCATCTGCCGGCGCAGCAGGTGGAAGATCTGGCTGGCGCTGGTGGGTTGCACCACCTGCATGTTGTTGTCAGCGGCCAGTTGCATGAAGCGCTCCAGGCGTGCCGAGCTGTGTTCGGGGCCCTGGCCTTCGTAGCCGTGCGGCAGCATCAGGGTTAGGCCGTTGACGCGGCCCCACTTCACTTCGCCGCTGGCGATGAACTGGTCGATCACCACCTGTGCGCCGTTGACGAAGTCGCCGAATTGCGCTTCCCAGATCACCAAGGTGTTGGGCTCGGCGCTGGAGTAGCCGTACTCGAAGCCCAGCACCGCTTCTTCCGACAGCAGCGAGTCGATCACCGTGAAGGGCGCCTGCCCGTCAGCCACGTTCTGCAGCGGGATGTAGGTACCGGTGTCCCACTTTTCGCGGTTCTGGTCGTGCAGCACCGCATGGCGGTGCACAAAGGTGCCGCGGCCGCAGTCTTCGCCGCTCAGCCGCACCGCATAACCGCTGGCCACCAGCGACGCATAGGCCATCGTCTCGCCCATGCCCCAGTCGACGTTGATCTCGCCCCGGCCCATGGCCGCACGGTCGGCGATGACCTTTTCCACCAGGCTGTGGACCTTGAAGTTGCTGGGGATGGTGGTGAGCTTCTCGGCCAGCCGCTTGATCTCGGCCAAGGGCAGCGCCGTGTCGGCTGCATCGGTCCACTTCTTGCCCAGGAAGGGCGCCCAGTCGACCGCATACTTGCTCTTGAAGTTGGTCAACACCGGGTCCACCGTGTGTCGGCCTTCGTCCATGGCCGAGCGGAAGGCCTTGACGTAGTCGTCCGGCCCGCTGGCAGGCAGTAAACCTTGCGCCACCAGCTTTTCGCCGTAGAGCTTGCGTGTTCCCGGGGGCTTGGCGAACACCTTGTACATCAGCGGCTGGGTCAGCGAGGGGGTGTCCTGCTCGTTGTGGCCGAGCTTGCGGAAGCAGATGATGTCGACCACCACGTCCTTCTTGAACTGCTGGCGGTAGTCCATCGCCAAGCGGGTGCACAGGACCACGGCTTCGGGGTCGTCGCCGTTGACGTGCAGCACTGGGGCTTCAATCATCTTGACCACGTCGGAGCAGTACAGCGTGGAGCGTGAGTCACGCGGGTCGCTGGTGGTGAAACCAATCTGGTTGTTGACCACCAGGTGCACCGTGCCACCCGTGTAGTAGCCCCGCGTCTGGGCCAGCGCCAGCGTTTCCATCACTACGCCCTGGCCCGCAAAAGCCGCGTCGCTGTGCACCAGCACCGGCAGCACCTGGGCGCCGGTCTTGTCGCCGCGGCGGTCCATGCGCGCCTTGACGCTGCCTTCCACCACCGGGTTGACGATTTCCAGGTGGCTGGGGTTGAAGGCCAAGCTCAGGTGCACCGCGCCGCCGGGCGTGGTGATGTCGCTGGAAAAGCCCTGGGGGTACTTGACGTCGCCCGCCGGCAGGTCTTCCTTGGCGGTGTGATCGAACTCGGCAAACAGATCGGCCGGCATCTTGCCCAGCGTGTTGACCAGCACGTTCAGGCGCCCGCGGTGGGCCATGCCGATGACAATTTCCTGCACCCCCGTGGCGCCAGCGCGCTGCACCAGTTCGTCCATGCTGGCGATGAAGCTCTCGCTACCTTCCAGGCTAAAGCGCTTCTGGCCCACGTACTTGGTGTGCAGGTAGCGTTCAAGCCCTTCAGACGCGGTCAGGCGTTCGAGAATGTGCCTCTTTTCGTCGGCTGAAAAGCTGGGTTTGCTGCGGATGCCTTCCAGCCGCTCTTGCCACCAGCGCTTTTCGGTGGGGTCGGTGCAGTGCATGAACTCGGCGCCGACCGTGCCGCAGTAGGTTTCACGCAGCGCCTGCACGATTTCGCGCAGCGTCATGTTCTCGGCCTTGCCGAAGTAGGTGTTGCCGGCCGAAAAGGTAATGTCCATGTCGGACTCGGTCAGGTCGTAGAAACCGGGCTCGAGTTCGGGAATCTTGGGGCGCTCGGTGCGCTTGAGCGGGTCCAGGTCAGCCCATCGGCTGCCCAAAAAACGGTAGGCTGCGATCAGCGACTGAACATGCACCTGCTTGCGGGCCACGGCCAGGTCGGCTTCGCTGGCCTTGAGCGCAAAGGCGTTGGCCTTGGCTCGCTGGGCAAAGCTCTCAATGACCGGGGCGTGGGCGACATCGCGGGCATCGCTGCCGTCGGTGGCGGGCACGTGCTGCAGGTTGTCGAAGTAGGTGCGCCAGTTGTCGGGCACGCTGCCGGGGTTGTCGAGGTAGGCCTCGTACAACTCTTCGACATAAGGGGCGTTGCCGCCGAACAGGTACGAGCTGGACCTGTGTTGTTGCATCATCTTTCGCTCACCTTATGCGCCGGTCTGCGGCGCGCTGATGGGTTCATCAACCTTCCGCGTCCCGGCTGCACCGGTTGGCGGACTAGCGACCCGCCTTGCCGCCTGTGTCAAGCTCAGCAAGGGGACGGGAAGGAACGTTTTTTTATCGTCGGAGAAACTTTAACACTGCCCCCCGCTCTGGGTCTGTCGCAATTGGACACCCTTGACCCTGCTGTTTTGCTGACAAAAGCGGACCCACTGCTGAAAACTGTAGCCGACGTGAAAACTCAAGTCATCCACTTGCACCCGCGTGCACCGGTCAAGCCGGCGCTGGCCCAGGCTTGCAATGGCTGCGGGGTGTGTTGTGCCTTCCGTCCCTGCCCATTGGGCATGCTGCTGTCGCGGCGTGCCTCGGGTGCCTGCCTGGCGCTGGAGTGGCATGCCCAGGGCGACCACTACCGATGTGGCGCATTGGCCAGCCCCGCCCAGTGGCTGAGCTGGCTGCCACAGCAATGGGCCCGGCGCTGGGCCCGGCGCTGGATCAGTGCCGGCAGCGGCTGCGACTCGGACCTGCAAGCGCAGTTGCCTACCACGGGCTGAGCGGGCTGCCAGCGCCCCCCAGGGCAACCCCGACGGCTCGGCGTTTCCCCCGCTGGCTGGACGGCTGGGCTGATCTACGATCGCAGGTTTCCCATTTCCTCAAAAGGAAGGCCTTCCATGAAACTGAGTGCCCTGCTTGCCGCCGCCGTCTTGGCCGCCGCATTGGCCGGCCCCGCCCCAGCGCAGACCTTGCGCTGGGCGGCGCAAAACGACATCCTGACGCTGGACCCGCATTCGCAAAACCATGCGACGACCAACGCGATCCTGATGCATGCCTATGAAGGGCTGACGCGTTACAGCGCCACCTACGAGGTCGAGCCCGCCTTGGCCACCAAGTGGACCTATGTCAGCCCCACGCAGGTGCGGTTCGAACTGCGCAAGGGCGTCAAGTTCCACGACGGCACACCCTTCACGGCCGACGACGTGATGTTCAGCTTTGGCCGCATCAAACAGCCGCAAGGCACGATGGCGATCTACGTGACGGGCATCGCCGACATCAAGAAGATCGACGACCACACGGTCGACGTGTTGATGTCCGCGCCCAACCCGCTCTTGCTGCGCAACATCATCGACTTCCGCATCATGAGCAAGGCCTGGGCCGAAAAGAACAAGACCACCAACGTGCAGGACTACAAGGCCAAGGAAGAAAACTTTGCCTCGCGCAATGTGATGGGGACTGGCGCCTACCGCATCCTGAGCTGGCAGCCCGAGCAGCGCATCATGATGGCGCGCAACGATGGTTGGTGGAGCAAGCCCACCGGCAACGTGAGCCAGGTCGTGTACACGCCGATCAAGGCCG
>JAYVSX010000150.1:0-3524 GCA_043774975.1 Rubrivivax sp. | reverse complement strand
CAATTGCATGCGCAGGTTTTGGTGGCTTGACAGCCGCTCACAGCGAAGCCGTAGTCGCTGCGGTGACGGACAGCCTTTACGTCTACCGCGACACCAAGCCCAGTGCGCCGGCGCCGGCCAAGCTCAAGTCTGTGACGCTGGCCTGTGACAAGGCTGAGGCTGCAGCGGCAGTGGCAGGGCTTCGCGTCGGCATGGCGTTGGCTGCAGGCACCACCTTGGCGCGTGAATGCGCCAACCGGCCGGCCAATCTGTGCACACCCAGTCACCTGGCCGACCAGGCCCGCAAGCTGGGCAAGGACCATGGACTGAAGGTCGAAGTGCTTGACCGCAAGGGCTGCGAGAAGTTGGGTATGGGTTCGTTCCTGGCTGTGGCCCAGGGCTCCGATGAGCCGCTGAAGTTCATCGTGGCGCGTTGGATGGGCGGGGCAAAGAACGAAGCCCCGGTGGTGCTGGTGGGCAAGGGCATCACCTTTGACACCGGCGGCATCTCGATCAAGCCCGCACCCGAGATGGACGAGATGAAGTACGACATGGGCGGCGCCGCCAGCGTTCTGGGCACGCTCAAGGCCGTTGCCGAACTCAAGGCCAAGGTCAACCTGATCGGCATCATTCCAGCTTGCGAAAACATGCCCAGCGGGCGAGCCGTCAAACCGGGCGACGTGGTCACCAGCATGTCGGGCCAGACCATTGAGATCCTGAACACGGATGCGGAAGGCCGCTTGATCTTGTGCGACGCATTGACCTATGCCGAACGGTTCAAGCCCGCCGTGGTGGTGGACATCGCCACGCTCACCGGGGCCTGCGTGATCGCCCTGGGCCATCACCGCTCCGGCTTGTTCAGTCCGGACGACGCCCTGGCCGCAGAGCTGTTGGCGGCTGGCGAACAAGCGCTGGATCCGGCTTGGCGTATGCCCTTGGACGAAGAGTACGACGAAGCGCTGAAGTCCATCTTTGCCGACATGGGCAACGTCGGTGGACGTGCGGGCGGCTCCATCACGGCAGCCAAGTTCCTGCAGCGCTTCACCTCCAGGGTTCGCTGGGCCCACTTGGACATTGCTGGCACAGCCTGGAAGTCGGGTGCAGCCAAAGGGGCGACCGGGCGGCCCGTTTCTTTGTTGACGCACTTCGTTTTGGCTCGGGCTCGTTGAGACCGAGGCCTGATGGGCGAACAGGACGGGGCTTCAACACCTGCGGCTTTGCCAGGGCGGGTCGCAGATGACCGAGGTTGAATTCCACACCGGTGTTTCCGACGTGGGTATTTTTGCCTGCCGACTTTTGCGCAAGGCCGCGCGCCAAGGTGTGCGGGTGCAGGTCACCGCATCAGCTGAGACCTTGGATGCGCTGGACCTCCAGTTGTGGTCTTTTGACGAACGCGATTTTGTGCCCCATGCCCGCCTGCCTGGTGCTAGGCCCGTGGTGCTGGAGCACAGTCCGATCTGGCTGACGCCGCAGGTCATGGGCGGTGACGCGCCCCGTGTCGTGGTGAATCTGGACCAAGACCCGCCGCCTGACCTGGGCGCATTGGATCGACTGATCGAGGTGGTCGCTGCTGACCCCGATCAGGCGCAGCGTGGACGCGCGCGCTGGCGCGCCTATAAGGCTCAGGGTTTGTCCATCAAACACCATGCTGAGCCTGGTGCCGATCGCGGCTGACCAAGCGTCTTTGGCGGCCGTTGATCGAGTGCCCGCCTTGACCGAAGCCGTCGAGAGGCGCCTCGCCCACCTTCTTCCACGGGTCTCGTGGCCGACCCTGTCGGCCGCCGAGCAACATGCCGCGTTGTGCCTTCACAGGCAGGGCAGATGGACCTAGAAAGGCAGCGTAACCCCCGGGTTGGCGGGGTTGCTTTTTGCGGTATCGTGCCGCGCTTGGTGTTTTTCTAAGTGTCGAAGGTCGACATTTCCAACCGGAGGTATCTGAATGCAAGTCAAGTTGAACGTGATCGTCGGTGCTGTGGCCATTCTGCTGGGTGGTTCGGCGTTCGCACAGGACATGGTCGTCAAGATCGGCCACGTGGGCCCCACCAGCGGCAGCATCTCGCACCTGGGCAAGGACAATGAAAACGGCGCGCGCATGGCCATCGACGAACTCAACGCCAAGGGCGTGACGATCGGCGGCAAGAAGGTCAAGCTCGAACTGCTGACCGAAGATGACGCGGGCGATCCCAAGCAGGGCACGGCTGCGGCGCAAAAGCTGGTCGACAGCAAGGTCATGGGCGTCATTGGCCACCTGAACTCAGGCACGTCGATCCCCGCTTCCAAGATCTACAGCGACGCCGGCATCCCCCAGATCAGTCCGTCGGCCACCAACCCGAAGTTCACCCGTCAAGGCTACAAGACTACGTTCCGCGTGGTGGCTGACGACGTGCACCTGGGTGGCACCCTGGGCCGCTACGCGGTCAAGGACCTCAAGGGCAAGAGCATTGCCGTCATCGATGACCGCACGGCCTACGGTCAAGGCGTGGCCGATGAGTTTATAAAAGGAGTCGAGGGCGCCGGCGGCAAGACGGTGGGACGTGAGTTCACCAACGACAAAGCCACGGACTTCACCGCCATCTTGACCAGCCTGAAGGCCAAGAAGCCGGACATTGTCTTCTTTGGCGGCATGGACGCTGTGGCTGGCCCCATGATGCGCCAGATGAAGCAACTGGGCATCGACGCCAAGTTCATGGGTGGCGACGGCATCTGCTCGGGTGAATTGCCCAAGCTGGCTGCCGGCACGATGGCCGACGGTCAGGTGGTTTGCGCCGAAGCCGGTGGCGTGGAAGGCACTGCCAAGAAGTCGATGGACGACTTCAATGCAGCCTTCAAGAAGAAGTTCAACGCCGACGTCCAGGTCTATGCGCCTTACGTCTACGACTCGGTCAACGTGATGGTGGCTGCCATGGTCAAGGCCGGTTCAGCCGACCCAGCCAAGTACCTGCCGGTGCTGGCCAAGACCGACGGCTACAAGGGCGTGACGGGCACCATTGGCTTCGACGCCAAGGGTGACATCAAGAACGGCGCCCTGACGTTGTACACCTACAAGGCAGGCAAGCGCGACCAGATCGCTGTGGTTCGCTGATAAGCGACCAGGCTGCCACGGCAGCCGCGAAAAGCGAAAGGGCCCTTCGGGGCCCTTTTTTCGTCCGTTGACTCCGAGTCAGGTCCCAGGTTGGCCGGCGAGGGCGCAGGCGCAGGTCAAGAAACGTTGGAAAACAAAAAACCCGCCAACTGTGGCGGGTTCCAGAGGTGCAAGGAACTCAGCTCACTTAAGCTTGATTTCCTTGTACAGCACGTGTTTGCGCGCTTTTGGATCGAACTTCAGGAATTCCAGCTTTTCAGGCGTGGTCTTCTTGTTCTTGCTCGTGGTGTAGAAGTGACCGGTGCCCGCTGTAGACTCCAGCTTGATCTTTTCGCGTCCGCCTTTGCTGGCCATGATGCTCTCCTAGGGGTTCAGATTTCGCCGCGGGCACGCAGGTCAGCAACGACCTGGTCAATACCCACTTTGTCGATCAGGCGCAGCGCTGCGTTGCTGATGCGCAGAC
>JAYVSX010000149.1:0-69183 GCA_043774975.1 Rubrivivax sp. | reverse complement strand
ACTTCAGGCAGCTGTTACGGCGGCAGCGTCTTTAGCGGCAGTTTTGCCAAAACGGTTGCGGAACTTCTCGACGCGGCCACCCATGTTATCGACGGACTTTTGTGTACCGGTGTAAAAAGGATGCGACTCGCTCGACGTGTCAAGCTTGTACAAAGGCAACTCGCGGCCATCGTCCATTTTCACCATTTCTTTGGTGTTAACGCAGGAGCGCGTAACGAATTTGAAGTTGTTGGACAAGTCCAAAAAGCAAACTTCGCGGTAGTTGGGGTGAATGCCGTCTTTCATTTGAAATCCTTTTATATCGCTTTGCGGCGATGCCGCGTCAGTCAGGCAGCCACTCAAGACTATTCCGAGCACTTACCAGCAAGCTTCACATTATGTCATTAAATCAATGACTTAGGCCAATTCCTATCCGCCTCTTCTCATCAAATCAAAGAATTCGTGGTTGTTTTTGGTTGCCTTCATGTTCTTCAGCATCAACTCCATCGACTCGATTTCGTCCATGTTGTACATGAATTGCCGCAAAATCCGCGACTTTTGCAGGATTTCAGGTGCCAACAGCAACTCCTCCTTGCGCGTGCCACTGCGGTTCAGGTGAATCGCTGGAAATACGCGCTTTTCATACAAGCGGCGGTCCAGATGAATCTCGCAATTGCCAGTTCCTTTGAATTCCTCAAAAATGACTTCGTCCATGCGGCTGCCCGTGTCGACCAGCGCCGTGCCGATGATGGTCAGGCTGCCGCCTTCTTCAATCTTGCGAGCCGCCCCGAAAAAGCGCTTCGGGCGCTGCAGTGCGTTGGCGTCGACACCGCCTGTCAACACTTTGCCAGATGACGGCAGCACGTTGTTGTAAGCCCGGGCCAGGCGGGTGATGGAGTCCAGCAAAATCACCACGTCTTTGCCGAGTTCGACCAACCGCTTGGCGCGCTCAATCACCATTTCAGCAACGTGGACGTGGCGGGCGGCGGGCTCGTCAAAGGTCGAAGAAATTACCTCACCGCGCACGCTGCGCTGCATTTCAGTGACCTCTTCAGGGCGCTCATCGACCAACAGCACCATCATCACCACTTCAGGATAATTTGCCGTGATCGCGTGGGCGATGTGCTGCATCATCACGGTTTTGCCAGACTTTGGCGGCGCCACCAGCAGGGCGCGCTGGCCCTTGCCAATGGGCGCAATGATGTCAATGATCCGGCTGGTCAGATTTTCTTCGCCCTTGATGTCACGCTCCAGTTTGAACTGCTCGCGCGGAAACAGCGGCGTCAGGTTTTCAAACATCACCTTGTGTTTGTTGTCCTCGGGGGCGCCGTCATTGACTTTGTCAAGTTTGTTAAGCGCAAAGTACCGCTCACCGTCTTTAGGCGTTCGTACTTCGCCTTCAATCATGTCACCCGTGTGCAGATTAAATCGGCGAATCTGGCTCGGGCTGATGTAAATATCGTCTGTGCTGGCGGTGTAACTGGAGTCCGGTGCCCGCAAAAAGCCAAAGCCGTCGGGCAGCACTTCCAGCACGCCATCACCAAACACCTGCTCGCCGCCTTTGGCGCGCTTTTTCATGATGGCGAACATCAGTTCCTGCTTGCGCAAGCGCTGAACGTTTTCAATCTCCAGAGCTTCGCCCATCTGGATGAGTTCCATCACGGGCAGGGCTTTCAGTTCGGACAGATGCATGAGGCACCCTCAGGCAGATGCTTGGTTGGACACACACGCCAGGGGCAGCGCGGGGCCAGGAAGCGGAAACACGAGTGGATTGGCGCCTGACCCGCGCATCTGGCCATCAATCAGCCGGCTGTGGGCCGGCGAGGGCAGTGCGGGGTGGCGGTTCAGACGCTGATCGCCACCCCGGGTTGGGGCTGAAACCAGCGTTGACAAATATTATAGATGACCGTCGATGAAAGCGGTCAGTTGTGATTTGGACAAGGCGCCCACCTTGGTGGCGGCCAGTTCGCCGCCTTTGAACAACATCAACGTCGGGATGCCTCGGATGCCGTACTTGCCCGGCACTTCGCGGTTCTCGTCGACATTCATCTTGGCAATCTGCAGACGTCCGCCGTAATCGTTGGCCAACTCGTCCAAGATCGGCGCGATCATTTTGCAGGGCCCGCACCATTCGGCCCAGTAGTCCACCAGCACGGGTTTGTCGGACTGCAGCACGTCGCTGCCAAATGAATCGTCCGTGACATGCTTGATCAGTTCGCTGCTCATCGATTTCTCCACGGGCCCGGTGGTTGTTGGAAGCGACGGGCACGACCCTGAAAAAGGCCCGATGATTCTGACACACTGACCCACCTCTGCCCTCGGGCTTGCGCTGCAATCTTCCTATGCCTGAGATAGAGCAAATTTGCGTCAATCCTGGGTGCGACACCGACCAGACCTGGGACCTCGTCGCGCAGGAAACCCTGGCCTGGCTGCAGCGCAGGGACGTCTTGGTGCGCGATGCCGTGTTGTTGGTGCCCTTTGTCGCGTTGGCTGAACAGGCTCGCGCTGCCTTTGCTCGCTGTGGTGGCTGGCAGCCGCGCGTGGAAACCGTGCTGACGCTGGCTGCCATCTGTCAACCGACCTTGTCGGCCAGTGCCAACAATTGCACCGGTCGGACGGTGGAAGACCGGCTCACGGCCTGGGCCTTGCTCCGGCGCCAACCTTGGGCACAGGCTTGGGCCCACCGTGATCCGGGCGGCTTTGATGGCATCGTGGCGTCGGTGGTGGATGCCGCCCAGGCGTTTCGGCAAGGCGCCGGTGAGCGACCGCCCCAGGCCGTGGCTGCCTATTGGGACCAAGCCCGCGCTGCGCTCCGGTCCGCCGCGGTGCCAGCGCTGGTGGAAGCCTCCTTGCTCCACTTCGCGCTGGAGTGGGCGGCCAGCAGCGAACTGCCCCCCACTGCCAGCTTGTTCTCACTGCGTCCTTCGGCCTGGATCTGCCTGCGCATGGGCGGTCGAGAAGCGATGGCTGAAGCGCTTTTGGACCAGGCGGATGCGCCCGCTTTGCTGCTCAACCTGGACCCCAGCGATAACGCGCCATTTACCGAGGTCAGCACGCGAGCTGATCTGAAGCGCATTCTGTGCCAAGACTTTGAGGCCGAGGCCCACGCCGCCGCCACGGTGGTGCTGCAGGCCCTTGGCCGGGGCGAAAGCCCGGTGGCGCTGGTGGTGCTGGATCGGGAGTTGATTCGCCGCGTGCGCGCGCTGCTTCACCGGCAGGCGGTCGAGGTCATCGACGAAACCGGTTGGAAGCTGGCCACCACCGCCGCAGCCACACAACTGCTGGGCTTGCTGAAAGCTGCGCACCCACAGGCTTCGCCAGACGCCAGCCTGGAGTGGCTGAAGGCCTGGCCGATGGCCGACGCGCTGGCCCTGGACTCGCTGGAGTCGCTTTGGCGCCAGCGCCGCAGCGTCGCAGACCCTGCGGCAGCGCAGGCGCTGTGGACACGCGCTCAGGCGCACCTGCAGCGCTTGGGTCGAGCCGACTCGCCGAGCCTGGCCCAGTGGCTGCGGCGCCTGCGCGAATGCCTGCAAGCGGACGGCAGTTTGCAGGTGCTCGAAGGCGACGGGGCGGGCGTCCAGGTGCTGGCGGCCTTGCGTCTTCACTCGGACAACGAGGTCAGCTGGTCCGAGGCAATGACCCAAGTCACCATGAGCCTGACGGAGTTCACGAACTGGGTGCGCACCGTGCTGGAGGACGCCACCTTTCTGCCGCTGCACTACCCCAGCGCGTTGGTGGTGATCACGCCGCTGACGCGGGCTTTTGGCCGCCCCTTCATGCACCTCGTGGTGCCCGGCGCCGACCATCGCCATCTGGGTGGCGCTGCGTCGCCACCGTCGCTGATCGCCGATGCCCTGGCTCGCGAGTTGGGGCTCGACCATGCCGAGGCGCGACGGCAGCGCCAAAGCTTGGCCTTGGTGCAGGTCTTGCGGGCCCCGAAAGTCACACTTTTGCGGCGTCACCGCGATGGCGAAGAAACGCTGGCGGAGAGCTCGACTGTTCAGTGGCTGTTGCTGTCACGCTCCCAATCGGGTCAAGCCCAGTGGCCGCTTCAACCCTGGCAAGGACTGCTGCAGGAAGTGGCTTGCCACCCGCCCGCGCGCCCTCAACCGCAAGCGCCCAAAGCCTTGCCTACCGTCATCAGCGCCACCCAGCTAGAGGCCCTGCGCGCCTGCCCTTACCGCTTCTACGCCCGGGCCGTACTGCGACTGGATGAACCCGAGGAGCTCGACAAAGCACTTGCCAAACGCGACTACGGCACCTGGCTGCACGCGGTGCTGCATCACTTTCACAGCCATCGCCAAATGGGTGCCGACGATCAAGCGCAACTGGCCCAGGCCGCTGATGCCACCACCCTGGAACTGGGCGTTGACGCCGGTGAGTTGCTGCCCTTCAGAGCCAGTTTTGACCGCCTGGTGCCCTTGTACCTGGCCTGGCTGGCGCCGCGTGAAGCTCAAGGGTGGTTCTGGGCCGATGGGGAAAGCGAATATCGGCTGACACCGCCTGCCTTGGCTGGGCTGGAGTTGCGCGGTCGCCTGGATCGGCTGGACCACGGGCCTGATGGCGCACAGCAGCTTCTGGACTACAAAACCGGTCAAGCTGCGGGTCTGAGTCGCAAGGTCAAGACACCGCTTGAGGACACACAACTCATTTTTTACGCCGCTTTGCTGGGCGGGGGTGAGCACTTGTCGGCGGCCTACCTGCCGTTGGACGAAGCCGGCGACTTGAAGGAGCTGTCCCACCCGCAGGTGCACGAATCGGTTGAGGTGATGTTCAACGCGCTGGGTGACGAGTGGCAGCGGCTGCGCGAGGGCGCCGCGTTACCGGCTTTGGGCGAAGGCGATATCTGTGAAACCTGTGAAGCGCGGGGCCTTTGCCGCCGCGACCATTGGGAGGCCCTTTGAGCGCGCCCGCCTACCGTGTGGACGGACAGGGCGTCACGGCTGAAGCCTTTTACGCCCGGGCCTGCGACCCCGCTCGCAGCGTGGCGGTGGAGGCCTGCGCTGGCGCTGGCAAGACCTGGATGCTGGTCTCACGGGTGCTGCGAGCCTTGCTGGACGGCGCCGAACCGCAGCAGATTTTGGCCATCACCTTCACGCGCAAAGCGGCGGGCGAGATGCGCTCGCGTTTGGAAGAGTGGCTGGTGCAGTTCTCAGGCGCCCACAGCACACCCGCGCAGCGCCAGCAGGCGCTGGTTGATCGCGGTTTGTCGGCCACCCAGGCGCTGCAGGCCCAACCCGTGCTGGCTGATTTGCACGAACGGCTGTTGCGTGGCGGCCGCAACGTCGAGGTTCACACCTTTCACGCCTGGTTTGCGCAGCTGCTCAGCCATGCACCCTTGGCGGTGCTGGAGAAGTTGGGACTGCCCGCCCGCTATGAGGTGCTAGAAGACACCCAAGTTCTTGCCGCCGCACTCTTTCGTCGCTTTCACAGCCGGGTTGAGAAAGACGCGGCACTGCGCGCTGTCTATGTCGGCTTGGTGCACAAGCACCGCCGGACCACGCTGCTCGACTGGCTGGCACAGGCCTGGAACCGCGGCGCCGAGTTGAGCCGCGCCGAAACCCATGGCACGGCCGACCGTTCGGTTCCCAGCGCCGCTCAACATTTCAAAGCCTGCGCGGGCCTGGACAACCCCGCTCAGTTGATCCTGCAGGCGCCCTTGTCGCAGGACATCGCGGCACTGGCGCGCGAACTCGGGCGCAGCAGTTCAAGGACCGCGCAAACGGCAGCTGCAGCACTTGTAGAAGCTCAAGCCCAAGGCTCGCCAGAACAGGTCCTGAACGCCGTCTGGGCCGCACTGTTCACCGAAAAAGGCTCGCCGCGCAAGAAGCTGGGTGATGGCGTGCTGCAGTTGCAGGTGCTGGACCAATTGCAGGCGCTGCGTGACATGCAGCTGCAGCAGTCGGCCCACGAGGACCACATCAACCTGTTGGGCTTGAGTCGCGTGCTGCTGGCCGAGTTTGCCGCGCTCAAACGCCAGCGTGGCTTGATCGACATGTCCGACCTGGAACGCGCGGCCGAAGCCATGCTGGGCGACAGCAGCGTCGCGGGTTGGGTGCAGGAACGGCTGGACCAGCGCTTGCGCCATCTGCTGATCGACGAGTTCCAGGACACCAACCCTCAGCAGTGGCAGGTCCTGCACGGTTGGCTGTCGTCCTATGTCGGGGCCGGCGGCGGCGCCAGCGGCCAGCAAGGCCTGGCCTTGTTCATCGTTGGCGACCCCAAACAAAGCATCTACCGTTTTCGCGGTGCCGAGCCCAGGGTCTTTGAAGCGGCGTGCGAATTTGTGGTTGAGGGCCTGCAGGGCAGCCTGCTGGCGTGCGACCACACCCGGCGCAATGCCGCGCCCGTGATCCAGGCACTCAACGCCGTTTTTGAAGAGGCTGCCCGCATGGATGGCTGGGGCCCTTACCGCCCTCACACCACCGCTTCTGCGCAAAGTGGCCAGGTGCTGCGCCTGCCCAGCGTGCAACGACCGGACAAAAACCCCAAGGACGCCGAGCTGATGGTCTGGCGTGACTCCTTGACCGAACCGCGAACCGAGCCTGACCAAATCTTGCGTGCGCAAGAGGCGGCGCTGGTGGCGGCAGCGGTGGCGCAGCTGATGCGTGAGCATGCAGTGCTGCCGGGCGAGATCATGGTTCTGTCGCGCAAACGCCGCATGCTGGGTTTGGTGGCCGACGCCCTGGCCCAGGCGGGCGTACCCCACGTGGTGGCTGAAGCCATGGCCCTGGCCGACACACCCGTAGCTCAGGACTTGACGGCCATGCTGGACGTCCTGGCTTCACCGGGCCATGACTTGAGCTTGGCGCGTGCGCTGCGCAGCCCCATCTTTGCCGCCGACGACAGCGACCTGCTGTGGTTGTCCCAGCAGGCGGCCGAGCAGCGCAGCCCTTGGCTGACCGCCTTGTTGCGAGCCCCACAAACCCCGTCGGCTGCACTGACGCGGGCTCAATTGTTGGTAGGCCAATGGCAAGGTCTTCGCTTGGCCCCGCACGATTTGCTGGACCGCATCGTGCATCAGGGCGATGTGGTGGCGCGCGTGGCGGCGGCGGTGCCCGCGCCACGCCGCGCCGCGTCGCTGCATGCGATTGGGGCTTTGTTGGCGGCCGCCTTGCAGCACGAAGGTGGGCGCTTTTCTTCGGTGTACCGCCTGGTCCGGGCGTTGCGCTCGGGGCATCTTCGCGCGCCGGGCGTGGCCCCGTCTGAAGCGGTCCAACTGCTCACGGTTCATGGCGCCAAAGGGCTGGAGGCCCGGGCGGTGGTGGTGGCCGATGCCGATCCCGAGCGGCGGCCACCGCTGCGCAACGCCTTGTTGGTCGATTGGCCGGTGGACCACCCGGGCCCGCGTCGCGTGGCCTTTGTTCGCAGTGAGAAGGACATGGCCCCGTCGCTGCGCGACCTGTGGGCTGCAGAAGTAGTGTCTCAACAAAGAGAGGAGATCAATGGGCTTTACGTCGCCATGACCCGCGCCCGGGAATGGCTGGTCTTCAGTCGAACCGAACCGTTCAGCCGTGAGGCCAACGTTCGACCGTGGTGGGAACGCACAGAACCGCATGCACAGGCGTGGACGCCCCAAGCGCCGGACCCAGGCACGGCCCAGGCTGCGAACTCAGCGTCAACCGCACCACCAGCCACACCATCAAGCGCGCGACCAAGCGCCCCATCAAGCGGACCACCAAGCGCACGGCCAGCAGCGCCTCCCACGACATGGGTGCCGGTGTTGCCCGCGGCCCCACCTCGGCCCACCTCTTCCACCGACTTCAAGCCGTCAGTGGCTGATGAGCAGGCCGTGCGCCTTGGCCAGGCCTTCCACCGCCTGATGGAATGGTCCACTGGGCCGATGGCCCCACAGGTTCGCCACCCATGGGCCGATGGAGCCCAGGCTGCGGCATCCGCCTTTGGTTTGACAGTCCAGCAAGGGAACACCTTGGCCAAGATGGCGGCTGCCGTGCTTGCCAGCCCGGCAACCCACGTTTTTTTTGACGCCACCGCGCTGCACTGGGCTGGCAATGAAGTGCCGGTCGTCTTCGAGGGGCAGATCTTGCGCATTGACCGCTTGGTGGCACTGAAGCCGCAGGCCGATCAAGGGCCGCAGTGGTGGGTACTGGACTACAAACTGAACACCGATCCTCTGGCGGTGCCGGGCTATCGGCAGCAGATGGCCGGCTACGTGCAGGCGGTGCGACTGCTTCAGCCAGGCGCAAGCGTGCGCGCCGCGTTCATCACCGGAAAAGGCGAGTTGTTCGATCTGTAGCGCCCCAGCGCATTGAAGGCCAGCCAGTTGAAGGCTTCGATTGCATTCAGCGCCGCGCAAACTGAAGCCGCTTCGCCCCCTTGTTCGCGGCTTCTTGCTGGCATGAGAAGCGGTCCAATTCAGGCGATATGGTCACATCTCCCTCTGAGTCGACCGCTCTGTCCCATGCGCCTGCTGTGCGCTGGTTCGGCCGCCTTCAGCTCTTGCGGCTTCTGGGCAAGAGCGAACTCACGATGGCATGGCGGGTGGCCGATCCCCGAAGTGGCCAAGAACTGATGCTGGTGCTGCCTCGGGTGCAGCCGCAAGACAGCCATGGGCTGGCGTTCTGGCAACAGGCGGTGAAGCAGGCCACGCGCCTGGAGCACCCGCAACTGGCCGCTGCCGTTGAAGTCGGCGTGCAAGACGGATGGCCCTTTGTGGCTTACGACCCGCGCGATTGCGCCACCATGGCCGAGCGCGCTTCGAGCAAGGGCATGCCAGGGGCGGAAGCCGCCACTTGGGCTACCGAAACCCTGCGCGGATTGGCCTTTGCCCATGAAGCAGGCGTCATCCACCACGATCTGCAGCCCTACCTGATGCTGGTGTCTGACAGCGGCCAGGTGCGAGTCGCCGGCCTGGCCGTGGCCGCTGAAGTCGCTCACCAGAAGGGGCTCAGCAAGGGCGGCGCCGACAGCGAGACCATCAGCCTGCGGCTGCAACGCGAGGCCGCCGAACGCGATGTGCTGGCCTCTGGGGTCGTCTTGCACGGTTTACTGGCTGGCAGCCCCGCGCTGGAAGAACCCGATGTCGGCCGCGTGTTGTTGCGCCTGCCACCGGCGGGACGCGACATCCTGCGCTTGCCGTGGGCCACCGCCCATCCCGTCCCCGAGCCATTGCGGGCCATCGTCAACCGCGCCACCGACCGCCAAGAGCGGCAGCGCTATCGCAGTGCACGGACGCTGCTGCGGGCGCTGGAAGGCTGGTTGCAGACCGACAGCGCAACCGGCGCAGGCCCCTTGGCATTGTTGACGGACAAGCTGCGGGTGGCTGGCGTCCTGCCGTCTTCACCCGGTGCTGCAGCGCGTGCTGCGCGCCTGGCCATGATGGAGCGTGAACGCACCAACGAGCTGGCAGAGGTCGTGCTGGAAGACTTGGCGCTGTCCTTTGAGTTGTTGCGCCTGGTCAATTCGGCCCAGGTGCGCGGCGCGCAGGTGGCTGGCGGCGGCCCGGTGCTAACCGTGCGGCGCGCCATTGCGATGGTGGGCCTGGACGGTGTGCGCCGGGCTGCTTTGGCGCTGCGCGAGTGGCCAGGCCCCTTGTCCGCGAACGGTGCGCAGGAGCTTCACCAACTGTTTGAACGCTGCCGCCGGGCGGGTCGAATTGCCTTGGCGCTTCGTCCAGCGGGCTATGACAGCGAGGTTGTCAACCTCATCACCTTGATGCAGAACCTGGGGCGGCTGGTGGTGAACTATCACTTTGCAGAAGAAGCTCAACAGATTCGACGTCTGATGCAGCCTGCGCCATCCCCGCGCGAGGGCGAGCCCGACGATCCCGGCATGCAGGAGGACGCCGCTGCATACGCGGTTTTGGGTGCCGACATTGAGTCGATGGGCGCTGCGGTGGCCCGCTATTGGGGGCTGGATGAAACCGTCCTGGTCATGATCCGGCGCCTGCCCACCAGTGTGGCCGTTCGCAGCGTGGAGGGCGACGACGACATGCTGCGCTTGGTGGCCAGTTGCGCCAACGAAGCCGTGGACGCGACCACCTTGCCCGGGCCCAAGGTGTTGGCCGCGCTGCAAAGGGTGGTGCAGCGCTACGGCCGGGCACTGGACATCAGCCTGCGCGACCTGCAAGAAGCACTGCACGGCGGTACGAAACCGCCTGAGTCCCCGATCGCGCAGACCATGCCTGCGCCGCTGGACCTGCTGGACACGCTTTCCAGCGAAGACAAGGCCCCATCCGCCAGGGGATTGCGCCAGGCCGCGGTGGCCAGGGCTTCCAGCGGCCGAGGCTCGCTGTCTTGAGCGCCGTGCTGCCCGGCCGGCGTCAATTGGCCCGGTTTGAGTTGCTGCGGGAACTGGGCCGGGGCGCACAGGCCACCGTCTGGTTGGCCCACGACCCCCGGCTGGACCGAGAGGTTGCTCTGAAGCTCTTGAGCGGCGAAGCCGACGCCTCCACCCGCCAGGAATGGCTGAATGAAGCGCGTGCGGTCAGCCGCCTGAAGCATCCCAACGTGGTTCCCGTGTTCGAGGCCGATGAACACGAAGGCCAGCCCTACCTGGTCTTTGAGTATGTAGAAGGCCCCACGCTGCAGGAGCTGCGGCGCAAGCGCCCTTCGATGCCTGCGCGTGAGGCCGTGACCTTGTTGCTGGGCGTTCTGGACGCGCTGGTTGCGGCGCACGAAGAAGGCATCGTGCACCGCGACCTCAAGCCGTCCAACATCCTGCTCGGCGGGGACGGTCGTCCACGGGTCATGGACTTTGGCATTGCCGCCCGCATGGCCAAGCCAAGCTCCCCTAAAGCCAATGGGGCGCAATGGGACACAGGGCTGGTGGTGGGCACACCGGGCTACATGTCACCCGAGGCGGCGCGAGGCGAAGCAGCTCAGCCGGCGATGGATGTGTTCTCGGCCGGCGTCGTACTCGGTGAACTGTTGGCCGGTGCTCCGTTACTCAAGGAATCCGACCCCTACCGCGCCATCGCCCGGATACAGAACGAAGACCTGCAGTTGCCTGCGCAGGTCAAGGTGGACGACACCTTGCGAGGCATTGTGCAGCGTGCTTTGGCCCGTCAAACCGAACAGCGCTATGACAGCGCCAAGGCCTTGCATGCTGCATTGACAGCTTGGCTGACACCTGAAGTGCCCAAGGCCACCAACGAAGGCGCTCACTCGACCTTGGACTTTTTGCTGCGGCGCATGCGCAGCAAGACCGACTTCCCCGCGCTGTCCAGCTCCGTGGTGCGCATTCAGCGCATGGCGCTGTCCGAGACCGAAAGCCTGGCCAGCCTGTCCGAAGCAGTCTTGAAGGACGTGGCGCTGACCAACAAGCTGCTGCGCATGGTCAACACCGCGCATTTCACCTCGGTGTCCGGGGCCGGCGTCAGCACGGTGTCTCGCGCGGTGGCTTTGGTGGGCTTTGCCGGCATCCGCAACATGGCGTTGTCGGTGATCCTACTGGAGCACATGGGTGACAAGGGCCACGCTGGCCTGCTCAAGGAAGAGTTTCTGCGCGCGCTGATGGCTGGCACCATGGCCGGTGAACTCACCCCCGTGGCCCGCGAAAGCGAAGAGGCCTTTTTGGCTGCCATGTTTCAGAACCTCGGGCGTTTGCTCACCGAGTACTACTTTCAGGAAGAAGCGTTGCAGATTCGCCAGCGCCTGGTTGGCAAACCAGCCACCCACGCGGCGCGAGAAGCAGCGGCCCACCAGGTTCTGGGCTTGGGCTTGGACGAGCTGGGTGCTGGTGTGGCGCGCGCCTGGGGTTTGCCAGACACCCTGCAACGGGCGCTGCGCGTGCCCGACGGCGAGGTGCCGTCGCGGCCCATTTCTCGCCAGGCCGAAGCGAGTATGGATCGCATCCGGTGGTTGGCAAGATCGGCCAACGCCCTGACCGACGCCATGCTCGGTGCGGATGGAGACCAGCAAACCGCCGCACTCGAGGCGGTGGCACAGACCTACGCCAACGCGCTGGGACTGCAGCCGCGCGACATGCTGAGCGGTGCGATCAAGGCCCGGACGCGGGTCGCCAGCCTGGCCCAGGCCATGGGTTTGCAGGTTGCGCAAGGCGCGCCAGCCCACCGCTTGCTTCAAGCCACAGCGCCAGCGCCCCACAGCGCCGTGGCGGGCGGCCCATCGGGTGTCGCAGGCGTTGCGGCAGGTGACTCTGAAGCGGGTGCTGCACGGCGCCCGCGTACACCTGCAGTCGGCGGTGACGATCGAACCATCGTCAGCGACCCTCATGCCACCGAAACCCAGATCAACCTCAGTCAAGGCCTGGAAGCTGTGCGGCAGGCTATGGCCCAGGGTTCTTTGCGTTTGAACGAAATCCTGCACCTGGTTTTGCAGACCTTGCAGCAGTCACTGTCGCTTCGCAGCGTGGTGTTTTGTCTGCGCGACCCAAAAACTGGTCTGCTGATCGGTCGCTTGGCACTGGGCAAGGGGCCGCCCGACGTGGCCAGTGCCTTTCGAATCGCCCCTGACAGCAGCGCCGGTCAGGATCTCTTCGCGGCGATTTGTGCCAAAGGTGCCGACCTGTTGATTGCCGACGTCAAGGCCGTCGCCAAGCGTTTGCCTGCCTGGTACCGACAAAAGGTCAACGGGGCGACCTTTCTGCTGCTGCCCATGATGGTCAAGGGCCAGGCCATAGGCTTGATCTACGCTGACAAAGCCGAAGCGGGGACATTGACGGTGAGCGAAGCTGAACTCGCGCTGCTGCGCAGCTTGCGTGACCAGGCGGTGACGGCTCTTTCAAAGGGCAACGCCTGAGGCTGATGGTCGACTCGGGCAGCATCGGCTGACGTCTTGCGAGAGTCTTGCGAGGGTCTCGCAAGGGCGACGCTGCCTGAGTCAGGGTGACGAGCCTTACCCCCGGCACTGGTTGCAACGCTTAGGGCTGCTTGGTTCCCCACCTGACCCGGTTGGGCGCGCTTCCATGCGGGGAGGCCCGTCGGGTCTGATTGTAGGTGAGGTGCGTTGCGCCTTGGTGTGGCCCTCGTTGTGCGCCTGCCTGCGCGCCTTGATGTGTCAACGCAATTGCAGATCTTCACCGCTGAAGGTCACGCCCAGGGGCTCGATGTGCAGGCTTTTCGCGCCCGCCTCCACCTGGCCCGCCACCCAGGCTGGCACGCCGCAGGCACGCGCCACCGCCACCGCTTGTTCGGCATCTTCGCGGTGAACAAACAACGCAAAGCCAGCCCCCATGTTCAGCGTGCCGTAGGCCTCGGCCGCGTCGTGGCCAGCCTGGGCCTGGATGAACCGCAACACCGGCGGCACCGGCGGCACGGTATGGATGCGGTAGCTCAGGGGCTTGGGGTGGCGCAGCAGCTTGCGCCAGCCGTGCCCAGTGATGTTGGCGGCGTAATGCACCCGCACGCCGGCCGCCCACAGTGCTTCCGTCACGGGCGAATACAACGTGGTCGGTGCCAGCAGCGCGTCGCCGTAGCGCAGGCCCGGTTCGATTTCGGTCAGGTAGCCCTGGGCCAGGCGTTCGCTGAGCTTGCGCGCCAGGCTCAGGCCGTTGGCGTGAATGCCACTGCTGGCCAACAGCACAATGGCGTCACCGGGCCCCAACTGATCGCCCAGCGTCAACCGTGTTTTGGGGTTGACCAGGCCAGTGCAAGAGGCGGCCAGGTCGATGCGTCCGGCTTCCACAATGCCGGCCAGCGCGGGGGTTTCGCCACCACCCCAGGCCACTTTGCAGGTGTCGCAAGCGGCCTTCCAGCCCGCCACCAAAGCGCCTGATCGTTGCGCGTCACTGAACCAATCGCTGCCACCTGCGGCCCAGTAGGCCTGCACCACCAAGGGTGTGGCGCCCACGGTGATGAGGTCGTTGACGGCCATCGCGATGGTGTCTTGCGCGATGCCGGCAAATGGGCTGTGGCCGGTCAGCCGCTGCATTTCATCGGCCACCAGCGTCTTGGTGCCCAGGCACTCGACGATGCTGGCCATGTAGAACGGGCCCACATCCACCACGTAGGCCGATTCACCGCGCGAGGCCAGCACTTCCGAAAAGCCATGGCTTGACAGGTGACGGGCGGTGGCCGCTGCGGCGCGTTGGGCGGCCACTTTCAAGGGGTCGATCAAGTCGTATTGGACACCGGCTTGCTCGTAGCTCAGCGGGGTTGGGGCGGGGTTGCTCATGGTTGGGGATTATCCCTGCACCCGTAGAATCGAGGGCATGTCGACCCCCCAGCCCACCAGGTTCGCTGCTCCGCAAGGGAGCCTCGGCGGCCTGACCACGGCCCCGTGGTGCAACTGATGTCCTACGTTGTCCTGGCCCGCAAGTATCGCCCTCGCACGTTTGCGCAAATGGTCGGGCAAGAGCACGTTGTCCAGGCCCTGAGCAATGCCCTGACACAAGGGCGTTTGCACCACGCCTACCTGTTCACGGGCACCCGCGGCATCGGCAAGACGACGGTCAGCCGCATCCTGGCCAAGAGCCTGAACTGCACCGGCCCCGATGGCCAAGGTGGCATCACCGCCGAGCCCTGCGGCGTCTGCCAGGCCTGCACCGAGATCGATGCCGACCGTTACCTGGACTACATCGAAATGGACGCCGCCAGCAACGGCGGCAAGGACGAGATCAAAGACCTGATCGAGCGCGCCGCCTACAAGCCGGGGGTTGGCCGATTCAAGGTCTTCATGATCGACGAAGCCCATCAGCTGTCCAAGGACGCCTTCAATGCCCTGCTCAAGACGCTGGAAGAGCCGCCGGAGTACCTGAAGTTCGTGCTGGCCACCACCGACCCTGAAAAGGTCCTGCCCACGGTTCTGAGCCGCTGCCTGCAGTTCAACCTGCGGCCGATGGCGCCGACCACCGTGCGCGAGCACCTGCAGCGTGTGCTGCAGGCTGAAAACGTGCCCAGCGACGAAGGCTCGCTGCGCCTGCTGGGACGGGCTGCGCGGGGCTCCATGCGCGACGGTCTGTCTTTGACCGACCAGGCCATCGCCTATGGCGGCGGTCAGCTCAGTGAAGGCGTGGTGCGGGCCATGCTGGGCAGTGTCGACCGCAGCCACGCCCGCACGCTGGTCGAAGCCCTGGCGCGCCGCGACGGTGTGGCCCTGTTGGCTGCCGTGGCGGGCTTGCGCAGCCTGGGCCTGTCCGCGGCTGCGACGCTGGAAGAGATGTCACTGCTGCTGCAGCAGATGGCGGTCGAGCAAGCGGTGCCCGGTGCGCTGGACGCCGACGACCCCGACACACAAGTGGCGCGTGAGCTGGCCAACACCCTGGCCGCCGATGAAATGCAGTTGCTCTACAGCATGGTGCTGCACGGCCGTGAAGAGCTCAGCCTGATGAGCGACGAGTACGGCGCGCTGACCATGGTCCTGCTGCGCTTCCTGGCCTTTCCAGCTCAAGGAGCCCCGGCCCCTGCGCGTGAGGCCCGGTCTGCGCCTTTGCGCGCACCGGCCCCGCCTGCCATCAGCGTGGCCAAGGCGCCGGCGTTGCCGAACCCCGTACCGCTGCCGTCCAGCGGCCCGGTGGTGAACGCCGCGTCAGGTTCGGCTGCTGGCGCCAGAGCAGCGGCTGTCGGTGCACTGCATGTCTCGGCGCCGCAGCCACCGCCTTTTGAGGTTGACGCGGTGCCTTTGCTCAGGCCGCCTGTCGCCGCCGCCACCGCCACTGCGGCCACCGCCACCGGTGGCGCGTTGGGCGAACGTTGGGACCGTGCCGTCAAGCAGCTGTGTGAACAAGGCAGCGTGGCGGCTCTGGTGCGCGAGTTGGCATCCCAGGCCGGGCTGCGCCACGTTGACGACACCGCCGTTCCACAGCGCTGGAGCCTGGTGGTGGCGCGCGAGCCGCTGCGCAACCCTGCACTGGCCGACAAACTGGCGGCCGCTTTGAGCCTGTCGCAGGGCCACGCCGTGGTGCTGGAGATCGAAAGCGGCACGCCCGACGACAGCCCCGCGCTGCGTGCTGCGGCGGAGCGTGCACGCCTGCAGGCCGATGCCGAAACCACCATCGCGCAAGACCCGATGGTGCGCGAGCTGTTGCAGCAGTTCAAGACAGCCCGCATCGTGCCTGGCTCGATCAAACCGGTTTGAAGCTGTGTCTGAAGTTTTGTTTGAATCCCCGTCCACCTCTTTCTGAAGCGCAAGGAACACGACCATGATGAAAGGCCAACTCGCCGGCTTGATGAAACAAGCCCAGGCCATGCAAGACAACATGAAAAAGGCCCAGGATGAACTGGCGCTGATGGAAGTGGAGGGCCAGTCGGGCGCCGGTTTGGTGAAGGTCACCATGACCTGCAAGCACGGCGTCAAGCGGGTGCTCATCGACCCCAGTCTGCTGGCCGAAGACAAAGACATGCTGGAAGACCTGGTGGCCGCCGCCTTCAACGACGCCGTGCGTCGCGCCGAAGAAGTCAGCAGTGCCAAGATGGGCAAGCTGACCGCCGGCATGCCCTTGCCACCCGGGATGAAACTTCCTTTCTGAGCCTCAACCGGTGTCTGAACATGCGCTGGATGGTTTGATCGAAGCACTGCGTCGGCTGCCGGGCGTGGGCGTGAAGTCGGCGCAGCGCATGGCCTTTCACCTGCTGCAACACGACCGCGACGGCGCGCGGCGCCTGGCCGCTTCGCTGACCCACGCCATGCAGGCCATGCGCCATTGCCAGCGTTGCCACACCTACACCGAAGCCGACGTCTGCAGCACCTGCCTGAACCCGGCGCGTGACGCGCGCCAGCTGTGCGTGGTGGAAACACCGGCCGACCAGGCGGCGCTGGAGCGCAGTGGCAGCTACAAGGGGCTGTACTTTGTGCTGATGGGGCGCATCAGCCCCTTGCAGGGTGTGGGGCCGGCCGAGATCGGTGCCGACGACCTGCTGCACCGCGCCAGCGATGGTGTGGTCGAAGAAGTTATCCTGGCCACCGGCTTCACGGCCGAGGGCGAAGTGACAGCCCATGCGCTGGCCTCGGCACTGAAGGCGCGCGGGCTGAAGGTCACGCGATTGGCTCGCGGCGTGCCGGCGGGCAGCGAGCTGGAGTACGTCGACCTCAGCACCATTGCCCACGCGATGGGCGACCGCAAATAGGGCGCTGGCTTCGGTCCCAGGCCGCCATGAAAGGCAGTTTGTCGGGCGACAGCAGCGCCATCAGTGAGCCCTTGAAGTCAGGCATGCCGTCAAAACTGACCGCAAAGACCACCAACGTGGCGCGCCCCCACAACATTTCCAGCACCAGCCGGCAGGCTTGATGCGGATCAAGCCTTGCCACGGCGCACGCGCAGGATCTCGTCCAGGATCAGGCACATCGCGCCCAACGTGATGGCACTGTCGGCGACGTTGAAACTGGGGAAGTAGCCGCCCGGGAACAGCGGCTCCAGCAGCGTTAACCTGAACTGCAGGAAGTCGACGACGTAACCATGCAGCAGGCGGTCGATGACGTTGCCGATGGCACCACCCATGATCATGCTGACGGCAAAGCAAAACAGCTTTTGCGTGGGGTGGCTGCGCAGCATCCAGACGATGAAAACAGACGCCACCGCGCCCAGGCCGACAAAAAACCAGCGTTGCCAGCCACCGGCGTCGGCCAGGAAGGAAAAGGCGGCGCCCTTGTTGTGCGCGCGAACCAGGTTGAACCATTCGGTGACCGGGCGCGAGTCACCGTACTTGAATTCGCCCATGATCAGGGTCTTCGTCACCTGGTCGGCCAGGATGACCGCCGCGGCCAGGCCCAGCCAAAACCACAGGCTGGGCCTTGCGCTTGAATTTCGCGACGCCATGGTCAAGCCACCTGCCGGGTTTCACCCGCGCCGTACAGGTTGCTGGTGCAGCGACCACACAGTGTGGGGTGGGCGGCGTCGCTGCCCACGTCGTCGCGCCAGTGCCAGCAGCGCTCGCACTTGCTGGCGCTGCTGGTGCTGACGGCCACCTGCAGCGCAGGGCCTTCGGCCAGCGTGGCCACCGAGGTGATGAAGACGAATTTCAAGTCTTCGCCCAGGGTGGACAGCAAAGCGTGGTCGGGCGCTGTCACCGTCAAGACCACATTGGCCTGCAGCGACGAGCCCACGCCGCCCGCGGTGCGCAGCGCTTCGATCTCTTTGTTGACCGCGTCGCGCAGTTCACGCACGCGGGCCCACTTGGCCAGCAGTGCCGCGTCGGGCGCGTCAAAGGTGCTGAAGGTCTGCGTGAAGATGCTGTCGCCGGAATGACCGCCGTCAAAAACCTGCCAGGCTTCTTCGGCGGTGAAGCTGAGAAACGGTGCCATCCAGCGCAGCATGGCATGGGTGATCTGCCACAGCGCGGTTTGTGCGCTGCGCCGCGCAAACGAGCCTGGCGCGCTGGTGTAGAGGCGGTCTTTCAGCACGTCCAGGTAAAACGCGCCCAGGTCTTCCGAGCAAAACACCTGCAGCTTGGACACCACCGGGTGGAATTCGTACAGCGCGTAGTGCTTGAGCACTTCGGCCTGCAGCTCGGCCGTGCGGCTGATGGCCCAGCGGTCGATTTCCAGCATCTGCGCCAGCGGCACGCTTTGGGTCTGGGCGTCGAAGTCGCTGGTGTTGGCCAGCAAAAAGCGCAGGGTGTTGCGGATGCGTCGGTAGCCGTCCACCACGCGGGCCAGGATGGTGTCGTCGATGGACAGGTCGCCTGAGTAGTCGGTGGCGGCGGCCCACAAGCGGATGATCTCGGCGCCCAGGCTGCCGGTGATCTTGCGCATCTCGATGAAGTTGCCCAGGCTCTTGCTCATCTTGCGGCCCTGGCCGTCGACAGTGAAGCCGTGGGTGAGCAGGCCGCGGTAAGGCGCACGACCTTCCATCGCGCAGCCAATGAGCAAAGCGCTGTGGAACCAGCCACGATGCTGATCGTGGCCTTCAAGATACAGATCGGCCTCGGGCCCGCTGGCGTGGCTGCCGCCCGGGTGCGAGCCGCGCAGCACGTGGTTGAAGGTGCTGCCGCTGTCGAACCACACGTCCAGGATGTCCTGGCTCTTGGCGTAGTCGGCCGCTTGTTCACCCAGCCATGTGCTGGGGTCGAGCTGGCTCCAGGCTTCGATGCCACCTGCTTGCACCAGCGCCGCAGCGCGGTCCATCAGCGTCAAGGTGTCGGGGTGCAGTTCGCCCGTGACCTTGTGCAGGAAGAAGGGCAGTGGCACGCCCCAGCTGCGCTGGCGGCTGATGCACCAGTCGGGACGGCCGGCGATCATGTCGCGCAGGCGGACGCGGCCGTTTTCGGGGTAGAACTTCGTGGCCTCGATGGCGGCCAGCGCGGTCTGGCGCAGCGTGTCGGGGGCCTTGTCCACGGTGCAGACGCCCGCGCCTTCGTCCATGCGCACGAACCACTGCGCGGCAGCGCGGTAGATCACCGGCGTCTTGTGGCGCCAGCAGTGCGGGTAGCTGTGCTGGAACTCGGATGTGGCCAACAGGCGGTCGGCGTCTCGCAGCGCCTGCACGATCACCGGGTTGGCTTTCCAGATATGCAGACTGCCAAAGAGCGGCAGCCCGGCTTCGTACACGCCCGAGCCCTGCACGGGGTTCAGGATGTCGTCGACCTTCACGCCATGGGCCAGGCAGGACTGGAAGTCTTCCAGGCCATAGGCCGGCGAGCTGTGAACCAGGCCGGTGCCGTCGTCGGCCGTGGCGTAGTCGGCCAGGTAAACCGGCGACAGGCGGTTGTAACCCGGGTCCACATGCGCCAGCGGGTGGTGGAAGTTCAGTCCGCCGAGCTTTTCGCCCAGCGTCGTGGCCAGCACCGTACCCGTCAGGCCGTAGCGGCTCAGGCACTTTTCTACCAGCGCCTGGGCCAGCACCAGCAGGCCACGCGGGGTGTCCACCAGCGCGTAGAGCAGCGCCGGGTTCAGGTTCAGCGCCTGGTTGGCCGGCAGTGTCCAGGGCGTGGTGGTCCAGATGACGGCGAAGGCTGGCCTGTCGAGCTGGGCCAGACCGAACGCAGCCGACAGCTTCTCGGGTTCGGCGCTGAGGAAGGCGACGTCAACCATCGGGCTCTTTTTGTCGGCGTATTCGATTTCGAATTCGGCCAGCGAGCTGCCGCAGTCAAAGCACCAGTAGACGGGTTTGCTGCCGCGATAGACGTAGCCGCGCTCCATCAGGCGCTTGAGCACGCGTATTTCGCCGGCTTCGTTGGTCGGGTCCATGGTGCGGTAGGGGTGGGCCCAGTCGCCCAGCACCCCCAGGCGTTGGAAGTCGGCCATTTGCTGCTCGATCTGCTCGGCGGCGTAGCTGCGGCTGAGTGCCTGCACCTTGTCTCTTGGCAAACCGCGGCCATGCGTCTTCTCGATCTGGTTTTCGATGGGCAGGCCGTGGCAGTCCCAGCCCGGCACGTAGTGCGCGTCAAAGCCGGCCAATTGCTTGGACTTGACCACCATGTCCTTCAGCACCTTGCCGAAGCCATGGCCGATGTGCAGCGTGCCGTTGGCGTAGGGCGGCCCGTCATGCAGCACAAACAGCGGCGCACCGATGCGGGCGTCACGCAGGCGTTTGTACAGGCCACCGTTGTCTTGGGTGTCGTTCCAGGCCTTGATCCAGCCCGGCTCACGCTTGGGCAGGTCGCCGCGCATGGGGAAGGGGGTGTCGGGCAGGTTCAGGGTGCTGCGGTAGTCGGGCGTGGTGCTCATGGCGGCATGGCGGTTTGGGGCCGTTGGAAAAGTCAGCCGGCCGGGGCAGGGCCGTGCTGGCAAAGAGGGGTGGCGCAACCGTGGCAGTTCAGTGGCACCGACGAGGTGCGCGGCCAAGCACCGCGCGTGGAGCAACCTTCAGGCGACCTTCAGGCGGCCGCCGCCCTAATTCGGTCGCAACTTGCTTGCCGACGCGTCGAGGCGTGCCAACGCGCAGGCGCCAGAGACACGTTGGAAGGCTGCAAAGACCGGTGCATGGACCCAATTCTAGCGACGCCAGGGCTGGCCGCGATCTGGCCGGGATTCGGCCGGGATCTGGCCAAGATCTGCCACTGCAGACGGTTGCCGCCGCAGCCAAGCCAGGCTGACTTGGCTCAGCGACGGGCCCACCAGCCGCGCGCGTCGTCGGTATCGCGGGCAATGCCACGCTTCAAGGCGTCCAGAGCGTCGTACTTCAGTTCATCGTGCAGCTTGTGCAGCAGTTCCACCTGCACGCAGCGCCCGTAAGCACCGTCTTGACTCAGCGCCTGTGGCCACTGCAGGCAGTGGGTCTCCAACAGCACGCGGCCGGCGTCTTCTACCGTGGGCCGCACACCCAGACTGGCCACGCCGGGCAAGGGCCCGCCGGGAAGGCCATGGACCTGGACGACAAAGATGCCGCTGACGGCAGGGCGCGGGTGCCCAAAGCGCAGGTTCAAGGTTCGAAAGCCCAGTTCACGGCCCAGTTTGCGGCCATGCACCACGTGGCCGCTGACCGCATAGGGCCGCCCCAGCAACCGTTCGGCCTGGGCCATGTCGCCCGCAGCCAAGGCGTCACGCACGGCGGTGCTGGAGACCCGCAAGCCATGCACTTCGTAGCTCATCATGCGGGCCACATCAAAGCCCAGTTCGGCGCCGGCGCTGTCTAGCATGGCGTAGTTGCCAGCCCGTTTGGCGCCAAAGCTGAAGTCATCGCCCACCAGCACGTAGCGGGCCTTCAGCCCAACCACCAGCACGTCTTGGATGAAGGCCTGTGCGCTCATGCTGGCAAAGCGGTCGTCAAAGCGCACCACCACCACGTGGTCGATGCCGCAGCGCTCCAGCTCGGCCAGCTTGTCCCGCAAGGTGGCAACCCGGGCCGGCGCGGCTTCTGGCCGGCCCGCCTGGCGCGCAAAGTGGTCGCGCGGGTGGGGCTCAAAGGTCATCACGCAGGACGGCAGGCCGCGGTGGCGGGCTTCGTTGGTCAGCAGCGCCAGCATGGCCTGGTGGCCACGGTGCACGCCGTCAAAATTGCCGATGGTCAATGCACAGGCCGGCACGCCCAGGTCAAACCCACGGTGAATCTGCATGGCGGCCGATTATCCGGGCGGCAACTGCAGCAAACGGCGGTACAGGTCCAGGTAGGCCTGGGCCGCGCGGTCCCAGTCAAACTGGGCGGCATGCTGGGTGATGACCAGCGCGCGGCCCGGCTGCTGGTGGCGTTGCAGTCCCCGCTGCACCACTTGCTTCATGGCCTGGGCTTCAAAGCTGTCGAAGTAGTCGGCCGCGTCGCCGCCGATTTCGGGCAAGCAGGTGCGCCGGGCCAGGAACACCGGTTTGCCGAAGTGCATGGCCTCAATCGGCGGCAGGCCAAAGCCCTCGGTCAAGGACGGAAACAAAAAGCCGCTGCAGTGGGCGTAGGCCCAGGCTTTTTGCGCGTCACTGATGCCCAGGTGGAATTGCAGATTGGGCAACTGCACGCTGGCCTTGAGCTTCTTGGCGTCATCAGTGGGCGGGCCGCACAGCACAAAGCTCATCTCTGGCCAAACCCGCGCCAGGTCAATGATGGTCTGCGGGTTCTTCGACGGCGACATGCGGCTCAGGTGGAACAGAAAGGGTGGGTTGGCTCCATCCGACCAACCCGGCAACGCTTGCCGAGGGCTCGCGACAAAGCTGCGCGCGCCGTTGTAGATGACGCTGATCTCGTGCGGCCAATGCAGGTGCTGTTGCACGTCGCTGGCGGTGTGGCGGCTGATGGCCACCAGGTGGTCGGTGCGGTCCATCAAAGCCTGGGTGCGACGCTGATGGCGCCACTTCGAAAACGCATTGCGCCCGTAAAGGTAGTTCAAGTCGTGCACCGTCACCAGCCGTTGCCCGGTGCCCAGCGGCGGCAGGTTCTTGTTCAGCTGGTGCAGGCTGTGCCACAGCGCGTAGCGGCGCGGCTGCAGATGACGCACACGCTGCCAGCGGTTGACGGGCAGGTAGCCCACGTCCGGGCCAAACAGCGCGCCCAGTTTGTCGCGCAGGTGAAAGTCGAAGCTCACCCCGTGGCGTTCGCGCCAAAGCGGGGCCTGCGCCGCGATGCGTTGGCCGATCTGCAGTGCGAACTCGCCCAGGCCATCGTGCAAGGCGCCGATGTTTCCCAGGCTGATGCCGATGTGGCGTTGTTCCATCGGCGCGCAGTGTACCGAGGGGGTTTGTGTGGCCCCCGAGCGCTGGGTGCCGCTGGCACAATGGCCTGCATGAGTCGGCTTCCGCTCGCCCAGGTCACCCTTTGTGCCGTTGACACAAGGGCACCGGCCCTGGCCGCACAGTCGCTGCTGCGTTCCATGGCGCAGGTCGACTTCGCGCGGGTCTACCTCTTTACCAACGGTTGGTTGCCTGCCGTGGTCTTGCCCGGCATCGACATCGTGCAGATCGATTCCATTCGTTCGGGCGCTGACTACTCTGAATTTGTGCTGCGCCAACTGCCCGGCTACATCCGCACCTCGCACGTGCTGATCACGCAGTGGGACGGCTTTGTGACCCACCCCCAAGCCTGGACCGATGAGTTTCTGGTGCACGACTACATTGGCGCCGTCTGGCCCGATGAACCCGAAGATCGCAACGTCGGCAACGGCGGGTTTTCCTTGCGTTCACGGCGCTTCATGGCTGCGGGCCTGGACCCGCGCATCACCCAGCTGCACCCCGAAGACCAGGTGATGTGCCGCGAGCAACGCGGCTTTCTGGAGCGGGTGCATGGGGTCAGCTTTGCGCCGCCCCAGCTGGCACGCCGCTTCGCTTATGAAAACGAGTCGCCCTCTGGCATCACCTTTGGCTTCCATGGCCCCTACAACTTGCCGTCGGTGCTGACGGAAGTGCAGATGTGCGAATTGCTGGAGCGCCTGCCGCTGGATTTTTACGCCAGCCGTGATGCCCGCCGTCTGGCCCGGGCCCTGCTGATGCGGGGCATGCCCAGGGCGGCCCGTCAACTGCTGGACCGCCGCAAAGTCGCCGGTCGCACCGACCCCAACACGCGCCTGCTGGGCGCGGCAGCCTCCATCATGGGGCTGTTGACCTGAAGACCTGATCAGCCCATGACCCGACACCTGGACCTGGGCTGCGGCCCTGTGCCGCGCAACCCCTACCAGCGCGATGAACTCTTTGGCGTGGACCTGTCGGGCAGTGCCGACGGCGGCCCGATCCGCAAGGCCAACCTGGTGATGCAGTCCATTCCGTTTGCCGACAACAGCTTTGAGTCCGTTTCGGCCTACGACTTCCTGGAGCACGTGCCGCGCGTGATGCCCACCGCCGACGGCCAGAACACCCGCTTTCCCTTCATCGAGCTGATGAACGAGGTCTGGCGGGTGCTCAAGCCCGGCGGCATGCTCTATGCCATCACGCCGGTCTACCCCAGCAAGGCAGCGTTTCAGGACCCGACCCACGTCAACATCATGACGGTGGACACGCACACCTACTTCGCCCGACCGCAAAGGATGGCGGCCATGTACGGGTTCACCGGCGACTTCCTGGCCCGTCGGGTGCAGCTGACCCGACCCAACCCGCAGGTGGCCTTCATACCGCCGCCTGCAGGTTGGTGGGAAAAACTGCGGCTGGCGCATCGCACCTGGCGCGGCGCCTGCGGCCACTTGATCTGGGAGTTTGAAGCGGTGAAACTCTCGGCGTCCAACCCGGCCAAAGGCGGTCGCGCAGACGCATGAACCTGCTGGCCTTGGCCGGCGACATCGACGCCCTGATCGCGCAGATACGGCTGGTCACGCCACTGACGGCGCTGTGTCAGCGCCACGGCTGGACACTGACCTGCAAGTCGTTTCACGACTGCGCCTGGGACGACCTGCGCCGAGCCCAGGTGCTGGTGGTGCAGCGCGCCTCTTCTGCCAGGGCATTGCGCTTGCAACAGCTGATGCAACGGCAGGGCGGCGCGGTCATCTACGACATCGACGACCTGCTCACCGACGTGGCGCCCCACATCAGCAACCAGGCCGCGGTTCGGCAGCGGGTGCCGATGCTGCTGCAATGCATGCAAAGCGCCGATGTGGTCAGCGTGTCGACGGCTCGGCTGGGGCTGGAGTTGGGGCTGCAGGCCGCGGTTGAGGTGCCCAATTTCGCCTGGAAAGCGGCTGATCTGAAGCTTCCGACGCCGCAACCTGGCCTTCCCGTGACCCTGCTTTTTGCTTCTTCGGATCAACTCGCCACCCACTTCATCTACCCGGCGCTGCAGGCGGTTGAAGGCGTCAACATCGTGGTGGTCGGTCCACCCGCGCAGAGTTTTGTGCAGGCCGGTCTGCCGATCGAGGCCCACCCCTTGATGCCACGCGAGGCCTTCGTGGCGTTTGCCCGCAGCCTGCCCAATGTGCTGGCCGTGATCCCGCTGGAGGCCTCCCGCTTCGCCGCCTGCAAGAGCGCGGTGAAGTGGTTCGACTATGCCGCCGCGGGCGTGCCGACCCTGTGCTCGGCGGTCAGCCCGTATGCGGAAGTGATCCGCGATGGCGTCACCGGTGGCCTGGTTCCCAATGCGCCTGAAGCCTGGCGCGGCGCTCTTTGCAGCGCGGTGGTGGATGGCGGCTGGCGCGCTCGAATCGCGCAGGCAGCACAAGCTCAGGTGCTGGGTCATCACAGCCTGGCCACCACGCTGCAGGCCTGGGAAACGGCGGTGTCTCAAGCGCTTGAGCGCAGCGCAGGCCGACCCGCAGCGGCGATCGGCCTTTGGCAAGGGCTGCGAGACCGCTGGTGGTCGCATGCAGACGCTGTCGCGCTGCGGCTGCGGGCCCTTAACCGGGCGCGGCTTGCAAAACGGTCCCGGCGCTGAGGGCTTGCTGCTCAGCGGCGCTCAACCAACGCCAATGTCCCTCGGCCAGGCTTTCGGTCAGGGTCAGCGGACCAAAGCTCACCCGGTGCAATTGCTCGACCCGATTGCCCGCCGCTGCGACCATGCGCTTGACCTGGTGGTAGCGCCCTTCGTTGATGGACAGCTGAAGCTGCGTGGGCGCCAGCGCCTGGCAGGCCAGGGCGCGCACTGTGGTGGGAGCGTCGTGCAAGACCACGCCGTCCAGCAAGGCCTTGATTTGCACCGCGTCCACCGCATGCCGCGTCTGGGCGACGTAAACCTTGGCTACGTGGCGCTTGGGGTGCGTCAGGCGGTGGATCAGGCTGCCGTCGTCGGTGAGCAGCAGCAAGCCTGTGGTGTCCTGGTCCAGCCGCCCCACCGGCTGCACGCCACGCAAGCGCAGCGGTGCCGGCAACAGGCTCAACACACTGGGGTGGTGGCGTGGTGCGCGTGAGCATTCAAAGCCGGCGGGCTTGTGCAGCATCAACACCGCCTGGGCTTGGTACAGCCATGGTTGCCCATTGACCACAAATTCCAGGCCCGCCTCCACCACTTCTTCTGCAGGGTTCAGGACGGTGCGGCCCTGCAGCTGAACATGACCGGCAGCCAACAAGCCCAAGCACTCACGGCGGCTGCCAAAGCCTTGGGTGAAAAGCAGGTCTGCGATGCGCATGACGGCAAGTGTCGCATTGCACCTGGGGTTCGCGCCGCCTGCGCACGACTTGCGCCTTGCGTGCGGGTCGGCTGCGGGTTGACCCGAGTTTTCATGCCGCAGATCGGGCGACAACATGCGTCGATTGATACCGCTTTGGGAGATGACCTTGACCTTGCAAACGCTTACGAAAACGCTGACGAAAACCCGCTGGCTGCAGTTGGGCTTGGTCGGCCTTTTGGCAGCCGCCTGCGGTGGTGATGATGCGGTCGACAGCGTGGGCGAAAACGCTTGCCTGCAGTACAGCGCGGCCGGTACCGTCTACGACCCCGGTACACCGGGCATCAATGGCGCACCCGAGATCCCGACCGGCTTTGCCAGCAAACAAACCGCCTTCTCGCGCAGCTACATGGTGGTGGCGGCCAACCCGCTGGCCACCAAGGCCGGTTGCGAGGTGTTGAAGAAGGGCGGCACCGCCATCGACGCAGCCATTGCCACGCAGATGGTGCTCAACATCGTGGAGCCGCAGTCCAGCGGCATCGGCGGCGGCGCCTTCATGCTCAGCTACGACCGCAAGACGGGCACCGTCACCGCCTACGACGGCCGCGAAACCGCCCCCGCCGCAGCCACTGAAAACTACCTGCGCTGGATCAGCGCCACGCAGCAGACCACGCCGCTGCCCACTGCCCGCAGCAGCGGCCGCAGCATTGGCACGCCAGGTGTCTTGCACATGCTGGACACGGCCCACCGCGAAGGTGGCCAGCTGGCCTGGAAGGAACTGTTCGACCCGGCCATCAAGATCGCCACCGAGGGCTTCAGGATCAGCCCGCGCATGGCGGCGTCTGTGACCGGTTCAGCCGCTTCGCTGGCGCGTGACCCCGAGGCCCGGGCCTACTTCCTCAACGCCGACGGCAGCGCCAAGGCCAGCGGCACGCTGCTGACCAGCCCGGCCTTGGCGGCCACCTTCCAGGCCATTGCCAATGGTGGCATCGCAGCCTTTTACGGTGGCGCCATCGCCCAAGACATCGTCGACGAAATCACCGACACCACGGGCGGCATCACAGCCGGCCAAACCACGCTGGCGGACCTGGTTGCTTACCGTTCGGTCAAGCGGCAAGCCATTTGCGCGCCTTACCGAACGGTCTGGGTGTGTGGCATGCCGCCGCCCAGCAGTGGCGGCTTGGCGGTGGCGCAGGCTTTGGGCATCCTGCAAAACTTTGACCTGTCGCTGCACAAGCCCACCGCGTTGGACATCAACGGCGGCAAGCCCACCGCGTTTGGCGTGCACCTGGTGGCCGAGGCCCAGCGTTTGGCTTATGCCGACCGCGACAAATTTGTGGCCGACACCGACTTTGTGCCGCTGCCCGGCGGCAGCACCGCGGCCATGCTGGACACCACCTACCTGCGCGGCCGCGCCAGCCTGATCGACTTCACCCGCAGCATGGGCACTGCGCTGCCCGGTGCGCTGCCCACCACGTCGGCCCTGGGCATCCACGGGCCGGCGCCAGAAAACGGCACCACCCAGATCACGGTGGTTGACCGCTACGGCAACGTGGTGTCGATGACCACCACCATCGAGTCGGGCTTTGGCGCCTTCCACATGACCCGGGGCGGTTTCCTGCTGAACAACCAGTTGACCGACTTCTCGGCTGCGCCTACCGACGGCACGGGGGCGCCCATCGCCAACCGGCTTGCGCCCTTGAAGCGGCCGCGCAGTTCGATGGCGCCCACCTTGGTCTTTCGCACCGGCTCTGACGGCCAGCGCGGTGAATTCCGTTTGGCCACCGGCTCGCCGGGTGGCGCCACCATCATCCAGTACGTGACCAAGACCCTGGTCGGCTTTGTCGATTGGGGACTGGACGCCCAGCAAGCCACGTCGATGGTGGCCTTTGGCGCCGCCAACACCGCCACCACCAACGTGGGCAGCGAGCACCCCAACGTGGACATCAGCAACGGCGGCAACAACGACACCTTGATCACGGGGCTGCGCGCACTGGGCCACACGGTGGGCACTGGGGCCCAAAGCAGCGGCATTGGCACCATCGTGCGGCGCAGCAACCCTCAGGGCTACTACTACCTGGAAGGTGGTGCCGACCCGCGCCGCGAAGGCGTGGTGCTGGGCGACCTGTACCGCAACAACTAGTGCTCCGGCCAGTCTTGCGCGGCTGGCAGGTAGGGCAGGCCGGGCTCAGACAGGGCCCGCGCTGACCACACCGCATTGCGGATGGCGCAGGCCACGGCTTGCGCGGCCATGGCGCCCAGGGCACTGAGGTCTGCGCTGCGGCCCTGGGTGCCGGTGGCCAGCGCAAAAAGGCTGTCGCCATCGTTGACCGTGAGCGGGCTGATGGCCCTGGACAAGCCGTGGTGTGCCAATCCAGCCAATTGGGTGGCTTGCGCCTTGCTGAGTTGCGCGTCGGTGGCCACCACACCAATGGTGGTGGCCATGCCCGCCATCGCATGGCTGGGCCCAGCGCCAGCCAACAGGGCGGTTGTGGTGCCCAGCAGCTGCTGGCCCGATTCGCTGCGTGCGCCAGCGATGACTTGTCCTTGTTCATCCAGCACGTCGCCGATGGCGTTGACCGCCACCAACGCGCCGACGGTGAAGCCGCCCAAGCGAACCGACGCCGTGCCCAGGCCACCCCGCATGGCCCGGCCAATGCCGAACATCTTGCCCACCGCGGCACCCAGGCCCGCACCAACGTTGCCCTGACGGGCTTCTGAAGCGGTGGCGGCTTCGCACGCGGCATGGCCCAGCGCGGCGTCGGGGCGGATGCGGGCGTCTCCAAGCCACAGGTCGAACAGCACCGCCGCTGGCACGATGGGCACCCGAGCCGGCCCCACCGCCAAGCCGTGGCCGCGTTCGTCCAACCAGCGCATGACACCACCCGCAGCGTCCAGCCCAAACGCGCTGCCACCCGTGAGCAGCACCGCGTGCACCACTTGCACGGTGTTTTCGGGCCGCAGCAAGTCGGTCTCGCGGGTGCCTGGCGCGCCACCCCGGACGGCAACCCCAGCCACCACGCCTTGCGGGCAGAGCACAACGGTGCAGCCCGTTGGGCGACCGGCTTGGGCGGCGTGGCCTACGGCCAAACCACCCACGTCGGTGATGGAGCCGGGGTACAGGTTGCTGGCCTTCATGCCCGCAGATTGTGAAGCGGCCAGGCCGGCCAGGCCTGCCAGGCCCCCCAGGCCCGCCGCCCAGCGGCTTGGGCCCGTGGCTTAAGCAAAAACGCCAGCCGTGTCCTGCATGCGGTTGGAAACTTCGCCCAGGTGGTGCAGGGTGTCACCCAGGGTCACCTCGAGCATGGTCAGTCGCTTGAAGTAGTGGCTGGCCACGTATTCGTCGGTGCAGGCAATGCCACCGTGCAGTTGGATGCACTGCTGACCGACGAAGCGCATGCTCTGCCCCAACTGGACCCGAGCCTGCGCCACCGCGCGCCGGCGCTGGGCCGGCAACTCGCCCAGCTTCAAGCTGGCGAAGTAACTCATCGAACGGCCCAACTCCAGCTGCATCTTGACGTCGGCCATGCGGTGGCGCAGCGCCTGAAAGGTGGCCAGGGTGGCGCCAAACTGTTTGCGCGTGTTCATGTATTCGACGGTGATGTCGACCAGACGGTCCATCAGACCAACGGCTTCGGCGCAGTGCGCGGCCAGACCCACGTCCACGGCGGTCTCCAAGGTCGAATGCCCGTCCAGTGTGATGAGCGTGGCCCGGGTGTCTGTCATCCTGACGTCGCCCGCGCGACCGCCGTCTTGGGTGGCGTAGGCCGTGCGCTGGGTTGACGCTGCCGGCACCAGAAAAAGCGCAATGCCGTCGGTTTCGCGGTCGGCACCCGAGACTCGGGCGGGCACGATGAAGTCGTCGGCTTCGTCAGCCGCTGGCACGGCGCACTTGGTGCCGGTCAGCAGCCAGTCGTTGCCCTGGGCCTCGGCCCGGGTGGTCACCTGCGACAGGTGATAGCGCGCCGCGCGCTCCTGCAGCGCGGGCACCACCAGCCGTTCACCGCTGGCGATGGCGGGCAGGACCTGGGCCTGCACGGCGGCATCACCGCCAGCCAGCAGCGCCGGGGACATCAGCGCCGCAAAGGCATAGGGCGCATGAACCAGACCACGCCCCAGTTCTTCGCAGACCACCATCGCGTCCACCGGGCCCAGACCCAGGCCGCCGTGTGCCTCGGGTATCACCAGCCCTGCCAGGCCCAGTTCACACAGCTCGGCATAAACCGCGCGACTGGCGCCGCCGGCTTTGGTCAAGGCATGCCGTCGCTCGAAGCCAAACCCTTTGTCGACCCAGCGCCGCACGGCGTCACGCAGCGAAGACTGATCGTCGGAAAACTCGAAGTCCATGGTCAGCTCCCCAGCACGGTTTGGGCCACGATGTTGCGTTGCACTTCGTTGGAGCCACCGTAGATGGTCGTCTTGCGGAAGTTGAAATAGGTGCCCGCCAAAGGCAGCAAAGGGGTGGGGAAGGCCAGGTCGCCTTGCCAGCCCGCTTCCATCGCTTCAAAGATGTAGGGGCGCGCCAAGGGGCCCGCTGCCAGCATCATCAACTCGGTGTAACGCTGCTGGATTTCGCTGCCGCGAATCTTTAGCAGACCGGCCACGTCCAGGCTTTGTTTGCCGCTCTTCTCGGCGCTCAGCACACGCAGCACCATCATTTCCAGTGCCACGATGTCCACTTCGAGCAGCGCGATCTGGTCGCGGAAGCGTTGGTCGTCGTAAACGCCTTCGGCCTTGGCAATGCGCTTCAGGCGTTCGAGCTCGCGTTTGGCACGGTTGACGTCGGCGATGTTGGTGCGTTCGTGGGCCAGCAGGTGCTTGGCGTAGGTCCAGCCCTTGTTTTCTTCGCCAATCAGGTTTTCAGCCGGCACCTCGACGTTGTCGAACCAGACCTCGTTGACCTCGTGTTCGCCGTCCATCAGGATGATCGGCCGCACCGTGATGCCGGGCGTCTTCATGTCGATCAGCAAGAAGCTGATGCCGGTTTGCGGCTTGCCTTCGCTGCTGGTGCGCACCAGGCAAAAAATCCACTCGCCAAACTGGCCCAGCGTGGTCCAGGTCTTCTGGCCGTTGACGATGTACTTGTCGCCCGTGCTCGTGGAGACCCGCTCGGCCTTGCACTTCAACGAAGCCAGGTCGCTGCCCGCGCCGGGTTCGCTGTAGCCCTGGCTCCACCAAACGTCGCCGCTGGCAATGCCCGGCAAGAAGCGCTTTTGCTGTTCGGCGTTGCCAAAGGCCATGATGACCGGCGCCACCATCACCGGGCCGAAGGGGATGACGCGCGGCGCACAGGCCAAGGCACATTCTTCTTCGAACAGGTGCTTCTGAATGGCGTTCCAGCCCGGCCCGCCAAATTGCGCCGGCCAGCCCCAGCCCAGCCAGCCCTTGTTACCCAGGATCTTGGCCCAGCGCTGCAGGTCGTCGCGGCTCAGGCGCAAGGCATGGCGCACCTTGTCGGCGATGTCGGCGGGCAGGTTTTGTGCCACCCACTGGCGGATCTCGGTGCGGAAGCGGGTTTCTTCCGGCGTGAAGTTCAGGTCCATGTGATGCTTTCCAAACGGGGCGCTTCAGGCCCTGAGCCTGAGTTTTAGCACGGTCGTTCGGTTTTGATGGGTCGCTGTCGAGACAAGTCAAAAGCTCAGCGCAATTCGAGCCGCATCACGTCGTTGTCACGGCGCATTTGAAAGCGCGTCAGGAAGCTGTTGCCCAGCAGCACAAAAGGCATTGGTTGTGGCAGCACCACGGCGGCCACCTGGGTCAGTTCAACCTCGCCAACTCGCACCCTGTCCAGCGTCACCATCAACACCCGAACCGGGCCATTGGCAGTTTGACTCATGCCCGCTCGAGCCGTCTTCAGGTCCACACCCAAGCGCTGGGCGTCGTCTTGTCCCATGGCGACCAGCGTGGCCCCGGTGTCGACCATGAAACTGACAGCCTTGCCGTTGATGGAACCGCTGGGCGTGAAGTGGCCACCCGAGCCAGCGGTCATGACGATCTCGCGGCCGGCCACCGCCCGCGCGCCTGCACCCACCTGGGCCGGTGTGCCGCCGACACGGAGTTGGGTTTTTTGTCCGGCCACTTCAACCTCGGCCTCTTCGCCCACCCAGCGCAGCAGCCGAACGCCGCCTGCGGTGTTGCCGATGCCGACGGTCTGCGCCCGGCCGTCCACCACCAACAGCGCGCGGTCGCCCATGCGTCCGGCCAAGGCAACGGGCTGCGCATGGGCCACCGTGCAGCCCAGGCTGGCCAGGGCCCCAAGCGCAGTTGCAACGCCGGCAGCGAGGCTATTCATTTGCAAAGGTCAGGCGCAAAGTTCAGGCGCGGAAATTGTTGAACGACAACGGCAAATCAGGCAGCTCTTTGCGCAGCAGGGCCATCGCGGTCTGCAACTCGTCTTTTTTGGCGCCCGTCACCCGCACGGCGTCGCCTTGGATCGCGCCCTGGACCTTGAGCTTGCTGGCTTTCAGCGCTGTTTGCAGCTTCTTGGCCGACTCGGCGTTGATGCCAGACTTCACCGGCACCGCCAGCTTGAGCTTGTCACCACCCAGTTTGACGGGCTTAGCGCTGAAGTCCAGGAACCGCACATCCACGCCGCGCTTGGCCAGCCGGGCCAACAGCACATCGCGCACCTGGTCGAGCTGAAAGTCGCTGTCACCAAACAGCGTCAGTTCACGGTCCTTGCTGCTGCGGTCGGCCAGTTCAACCTGGGAACTGGAGCCCTTGAAGTCGAAGCGTGTGCCAATTTCCTTGTTGGCCTGGTCGACTGCATTGCGCAGCTCAACCAGGTCGGGTTCGATCACGGTGTCAAAGCTCGGCATGGAAGCAACAGGATGGTCTCTGGGATGCGTGAAAATTCTCGCATGCCCCACCCGCCAGCGCCACCTTCCGCCCCTTTGCTCGTTGAACACCGCGCCAGTCTGCGTGCGCACAACACGTTTGGCTTGCCTGCGCTGGCCCAGACGCTGATTCGCATTCGTTCGGAAGCTGATCTTCGGCGCGTGGTGGACCATCCAGAGTGGGGCCGCGCGCCCAAGTTTGTGCTGGGTGGCGGCAGCAATGTGGTGTTCACGCACGACGTGGATGCCGTGGTGTTGAAGATCGAAATTCCCGGGCTGCGACTGGTGGAGGCTTCGGCGAACGGCTGGCTGGTCGAGGTGGGGGCAGGTGAATCCTGGCACGGTGCTGTCGCCTGGACCCAAGCGCAAGGCTGGCCTGGCCTGGAAAATCTGGCCCTGATCCCGGGCTCCACGGGCGCAGCGCCGGTGCAAAACATTGGCGCCTATGGCGTCGAGTTGAAGGACCGCTTCCATTCTTTGGACGCACTGGACTTGGTGACCGGGCGTCTGGTGACCTTGACGGGTGCCGATTGCCGCTTTGGCTACCGTGACAGCGTGTTCAAGCAATCCGGCTTTGGCGGACTGGCCGGCAAGTCGGTCATCACGCGGGTTCGGCTGTGGCTGCCCCGCCCTTGGCAACCGGTGCTGGGCTACCTGGACCTGGAGCGCAAGATGGCCGAAACGGGCAACCACCAGCCCGCTGCCGCAACGGTTTTTGATTGGGTCTGCGCCATTCGACGCGCCAAGCTGCCAGATCCGGCCGTCATTGGCAACGCCGGCAGCTTCTTCAAGAACCCGGTGGTCACCCCCGAGCAGTGCAAGGACATCATCGGACGAGACCCTGAAATCGTTCACTACCCGATGCCCGATGGCAACGTGAAGCTGGCAGCGGGCTGGCTGATCGATGCCTGCGGCTGGAAGGGCAAGACCATCGGCGGAGCCGGTGTGTACGACAAGCAGGCCCTGGTCCTGGTCAACCGGGGCGGCGCCATGGGTGCCGAGGTGGTGACACTGGCGCGTGCCATCCAGGAAAGTGTCTATGGGCGATTTGGCATCCGGCTCGAACCAGAGCCCATCATCGTCTGAACCAGATCAGGGCGCGGCCAAGGGCAGCAAGCCAGCCCGCACCACCGCTTGACGGGTTTCAAACAGCAAGTCTTCAAATCGTTGCACCAGAAGGGCGACTTCATGGGCCGGCAAATGAGCAGCGCCTTCTTGCAGGGCCTGCGCTGTCCGAGCCAGCGCTGTGAAACCCAGGTTGAGTGCGGCACCCTTGGCGGCGTGGGCGTTGACGCGCAATTCCAAGGGTTGGCCATCACGGACGGCTGCACGCATGCGCTGGACGGTGGTGGGGCCCTGGTCCAAAACCGTGAGCATCATGCGACCCAACTCGTCGCGGCTCATGGTGCTCAGGTTCGATGCGACGGCCGCTTCGTCCAGCAGTGTGGCAGTGGCATGGCTGATGTTCGGCCGTGACGCAGGTGCTTCATGCCCAGTCGCGGATGGCGCTGGGACAGCCAGGCCAGAGCCGCTGCCAAAAAGTTGTCTCAGCACGGCACCCAGTTTCTGGGGGCTGATGGGTTTGGCCAGAAAGTCGTTCATACCCGCCACCATGCAGCGTTCGCGTGTTTCGTTGAATGCGTCGGCGGTCATGGCCACGATGGGCACTGTGGAACGCGCAGCATCGTGCAGAGCGCGGATGGCGCGCGTTGCGTCAATGCCATCCATCAGCGGCATGTGCACGTCCATCAAGATCAGGTCGAACGTCATGCTGCTGGCGGCTTGCAACGCGTCCTTTCCATGGACAGCAAAGTGAGCAAAGTGCCCCAGGGTGTCGAGCAAAGACGCGATGTACTGGCGGTTGACGGGGTGGTCTTCGGCCACCAGCACGCGCAAGGGCCTTCCCGACGCCGGCATGTCCTGCGTCGCGGGTGCCATCACCAGCGGTACGTCCAACACCGGTTTGAGCGGCATGGACAAAGTGAAGCTGCTGCCTTCGTTGGGCTTGCTGGTGACCTGGATGTCTCCATCCATCATGCGCGCCAGATTGCGTGAAATTTCCAGACCCAAACCGGTGCCGCCGTGCCGACGCGAGCGCGACGCGTCAACTTGCTCAAATCGGCTGAAGAGCCGCTGCAAGCTGGGCTCGTCCAGCCCCAGACCCGTGTCGATGACCGCAAACTCCAGTTGCAGGTGCGGCGTGGCGTTGGGGCGCGAGGTCACATGCAAAAGCACAGCGCCTTTGTCCGAATACTTGATGGCGTTGGACAAGAGGTTGAAAAGTATCTGTTTCAGGCGCGTGGCGTCGGCCATCACGCGCTCCGGGACCGAAGGGTCGACGTCCATGTGAAGGGCCAGCGACTTGGCGCTGGCCTGGGGGCGCATCAAGGCTTCGACCTCCCGCAACAAAGCCCTGATGATGACGGGCCCGGGCGTCAGCGAAAGCCGCCCGCTCTCCAGCTGCGACATGTCCAGAATGTCGTTGAGGATCATCAACAGATGGTCCGCCGACTCGGTGGCCGTGCGCAGGTAGTCGATCTGATGTGGCGTCAAGCCAGTCTCTCGCAGCAGCGACAACATGCCCATCAAGCCATGGAAAGGCGTGCGGATCTCGTGGCTCATGTTGGCTAGAAAGGTACTCTTGGCCTGACTGGCACTCTCCGCCTCGCCTCGAGCCTGCTGCAGGTTGCTGGCCAATTCCTCCAAGACCACCCGCCGGCGACGCAATTTGCCCACCTGATTCAACGCAATGCAGGCGAAGGCCAGCGTCAGGACCGACAGGAAGACGGTCAGGCCGAGGCCCAGCAAGTTTTGCTGATGCACCGCCTGATTGCGGCCCTCAACCATTTCGGCCAAGCGGTGCGCGGCGCCCAATGACAGACTGTGCACGGGAGCGCCCAAGGCATCCAGACCGGGCAGGCGATCCGACAGGAAAGCCGCAGTGGCGTTCGTCACGGGCCGCTCCCCTAAGGCCTGATCGGCCGCGGCAATGAAGCGGTGGATCTCGACCATGGTGCCTTGGTGATCTGAGTTGTCGCTGATCAAGCGCTTGGCGCCACCTGCTTCCAGCAATTGCACCCGACTAACCCAGATGTCGTAACGCAAGCGCAGGTCCGGTGGCGCCGTTTCCAGCTGAGCGGCACTGGCCATGCGCCAAAGTTCGCGCAGACGAAGGTACTCGATTTCGACTTGGTAGATGTTGAGCAAGGCGAAGTCGTCGCCGGCTCTGAATGCTTGCTTGAGCAACGCGAACTGGCGGGCCTGTACCAGTGCCACGCTGAGCAAAGCTATGGCCAGGCCAAAGCCGACCAGCCCCAACCAGCTGAAGGCTGGCCGGCGCTTGGGGGTGGGTGTTACACCACTTCGATGGTCCGCAGTTGCCATGCTGAGCGGCTGTAGTAGAGCGCGCTGCGCAGTTCCGGGCGCGAGTCAAACGGGTAAATCACGAACAACGGTCCTTTGTCCCGCACGGTCATGGGTTGACCGTCCAGCAGCCGGGCCAGCAACACGTCATGGCGCTGCGTATCGTCAAAGGGCATGTCCACACGGTAGTCGTTGAGGGCAATCAACCGCAGCGCAGTGCCGCTGGCGCCTGCCGCCTTGAGCACGTCCCGAAGCAGGGGGCCCGTGAATCGCCGGGGCTGCGAATACCAGGGCGTGCGCGTGCTGAAGCTTTGTTGTGGCATGGCTGCCAACGTGGCCATGTCGAACTCGGCGGCTGCGCCTTCATTGGGGCTGCGCACGCGCCCTGTCACTGTCAACACCACAGGGCCCTGTGGGGCGTCCAAGGCCAACACTGGAACTGCCCAGCTGGCTACGCCCAACCCGGCAATGCCCAGCCAGATCCTGCGAGAAATCAGGGCGCTTGTCGCCGGGATGCACGCTGGGTGCTCTGCGGCAGCAATGGTTGTCTCCAGATCAGGGCGAGATCTCACGACGCGATCCTGGTTTGCCAGCCGTGCTTCATGCGCCGTGAAGCATCTCGCCGATGTCCAACCCCGTCAGCCGCTTGGCCTCACGAGCCAGCCAATACAGCAGCCCCATCATCATGAGCATTGAAGGGATCGCGATGATCGGATAGCTGAGCAATGTCAAGCGGCCCAACTCCTGGTTGAATGCCTCGGTGCCCGCAGGGCTGCTGACCACCATGCGGGTCAGGATGAAGTTGGCCACTGCCGAAAAAAAGAAGGTGCCCGCCAGCAACGCCGTGCCTTGGCGCAAACGGCGCTCAAACGCCTGGGTTGTGCCCTCTTGCTGTAGCGCTTGACTCACCCGGGCCACGTCAAAGAGGCTGGCGTTGAACACCAGCAGCCGAATCAAAGGTGAGCGCGTCCAGATCGAGCCCAAGATGACCAGTCCGATGAAACTGGGCACCGCAGCTTCTTTCACGGCCAGCCATTTGGCGTCCAGCTCAAAAAGCCCAATGCCGCCCGTCAACAGCGTGCTCACCACGCCCAGCACCGCAAACCAGTTCAGCTTGTGGCGACGCCAGCCGTCCCACAACCCCCAGCCCAGTGGAAATGCCAGACCCAACAACAAAGCACGCATGGGCCCCAAACTGGAGGCCGCGCTGAACTGCATCAGGATCACGGCGGGCGCAACAATCGTGATGGCAATTTCGAGCAAGGGGTTGGGTTTGGTGTCGTTCTTCATCGGGCATGCTGGTACTGAAAGAGAGCCGCCGGTTCAAGCGGGGAAGGGGTAGGTTCAGGTCGACTGGACCGTCATTCTCGCCCGGCTCGCGCCGCCCGCCTCTTGCCGCCAGGACAGCCAAGTCGCTTTAGCGCAGCCGGGTGGGCGTTTGCGGTGGGACTTCCGTCTGCATGTGCGCGCGCAAGTGCTCAAGTTTTGCGCTGTATCGATCGTGCGTGCTTCGGGTGTTGCTGTGGTCGCGCGCTTGTTGCAGGTGGCGCTCTGCCGCACTGGCCTGCCCCAGTTTGAGGTAGGCCTGAGCCAGCCAAAAATGAACTTCATCCTGAAACGGCTGCAAGCGCAGCTCGCGGGCGAGCAAGTCACGGGCACGGGCGAAATCGCCGCCCTGCATGGCTTCAAGACCTTGCGCAAACAGCTTGAACGGCGGTTCGGGCTGCAACTGCTCGAGCCGATCTGCCAGAGCTGCCGCTTCGTGACTGTGACCTTGGCGCCGGTGCCAGCCCAGCAAGTTGGTCAAGGCACCGAGGTGATTCGGCTCCTCGGCCAGGACTTCTCGAAACGACGCTGCAGCAGCCGCGAAATGCCCGGCGCTGTTGTAAATCACGCCCAAGGTGTTGACAGCGTTTCTGTGTGTGGGCTCCAGCAGGAGGGCAGACCGGGCATGGGCATAGGCGCCCGACAGCTGCCCTTGGGCCAGCAGCTCAGCCGACCGGTTGTTGAGAAACATGGCCAGTACGGTTCGCTCCTCCAGCGGCCGCGTGCGCTGGCCGCGCAGCTCTGACTGGGCCAAGAAGTCGACCACCAGAGTTTCAGTCTCATAGCGGTCATAGGCTCGTCGTACGGGAGCTCCAAGCACCAGATTCACGTGTCCGCTGGCCACAAAAAGAGGGCCGCTGCGGCTGTAGATGTCTTGTGCAAGCACGGCCTGGAAGCTCACTTCAATGCCAAGGTACTTGGCAAAGCTGGCGGTCATGATGACCAGAGACAGGCAATTGCCCGACCTGGCTTCAAAGGCCTGGGAAGCAGTCCGCGTGAAGCTGCTGTCATAGTCCAGCCGCAGCCGGCCCTTTTGATACAGCGCGTCAAGCAGTGCACGTCGCGGATCTTTCAGTCGCGCCAGGGCAGCTAATTCGGTGTCGGCGTACGCCTTCATCGCAGGGCTCAGTTCGAACACGGCGCGGATGTCCACCGGCGCCACAGGCTCGAAGAATTCGTCGTGCAGTACTGCCAGATTGACCTGGGCAGGTGGCGCAAGGGCACAGCCTGTTGTCAACATCGTCAACGCCACGACGCCCAGCGCCATCATCGCTCGGATGGAGTGTGGAACACGGACGACACTCATCTGCGGCCCTTATGCCCGCCTCTTGGTGCGGGTGGTGGCAGATGCTACGCCGGCAGCGTGGCCCCTGCCAGCCGACCCTGACTGAAGTCAGTCAGAAGAAAGGCTGCCTTGCAACCGCGCGGCCATGGCGCGCACGATGGGGTTGCTGGATGAGGCAGCCTGAAGCAGCGCAAGGCGGGCATAGCTGGGGTCATGCTGGACCCGACCCACGTGGATGTAAATGCCCTCTCCCGCCAGCAACCACTTCAGCTCGATGATTTGCACCAACGGCAGCAAGTCGGCGCCGTCAGCAGCAGTGGTTGAGTAGGGCAGAGGATTCATCACGATGTCAGGTTAACGGCTGAAAGCTCGAGCAAGCTGACACCGGATTGGAGAGCTTCCCCCAGAATTGCTGCATTCGACCCATTCCGTTTCACATCGCAGGATGAATCCTTCCCCGCCTTTGACCCCCCAGGACCAGTTGGCGTCGCAATTGGCGGTCCAAGGCTGGGCCGTGATGGATCGACAGTCGCTGACGGTTCTGACGCAGATCAGTCCAGGCCAATTCAGAGCCTGGGAGGCCTTCTGGTTCGACCTGCCGATTGACCAGCATCTGCGCGACGGTGGTCGCTATCGGCGGCGTCGGCACGGTTGTTTTGAGATTGAGGGTCAACACTGCCAGGCTGCTGCGCACCGTCCCCACTGGCAGCCCTTGGAATACAACGCATTGCACGGTGGCATCCAGCGACGTTTCGAAGCGCTGCCCCAGGCGCTTGCCGCAGATCCGGACTGGGGCCGACTGCTGGTGGCGCTGGCCAGCCTGGCCAGCGGGCTGCGTGGGCCGCAACGCTGGTTCGTCGAAGCGCATCCCTTTCGGATCGAGGCCGTCGATGGCATCGGCAGACCCACGCCCGAAGGCGCCCATCGCGACGGCGTTGATCTGGTCGCGGTGATTTTTGTAGGGCGGAGCAATGTCAAAGGCGGCGAGACGCGGGTCTTCGACGCACGCGGGCCGCAGGGCGTTCGCTTCACACTGGACGAACCGTGGAGCGTGCTGCTGCTTGACGATGAACGGGTCATCCACGAGTCCACCCCCATTCAGCCTTTGGATGCGAGCCAGCCCAGTTGGCGCGACACCCTGGTGTTGACTTTCCGCAGCCGAGGCTTTCAAGGCCCACCAGGAGACTGACCAGTGGGCACCTTGGCCATCACCTATTCCGACATCGAAGCCGCGGCAAAGCGCATCCAGGGGCATGCGCACCTCACGCCCGTATTGACCTCCTCCACCGCAAACCAGCGAACCGGGGCCGAAGTCTTTTTCAAGTGCGAGAACCACCAGCGCATGGGCGCTTTCAAGTTTCGCGGCGCGTTCAACGCATTGGCCCAGTTCACGCCACAACAGCGGCGTGGCGGCGTCATCGCCTTTTCTTCCGGCAACCATGCCCAGGCCATTGCGCTGTCGGCCCGACTGTTGAGCATGCCGTCTGTGATCGTCATGCCACTCGACTCGCCGGCCGCCAAACTGGCCGCCACGCGCCAATACCAAAGCGGTCAGGCGGGCAGCGAAGTGGTGCTGTACGACCGCTATACGCAAGACCGGGAAGCCATTGGCAAGCAGCTTGCCTCCGAGCGTGGCATGACCCTGATTCCACCGTATGACCATCCGCACGTCATGGCGGGGCAGGGGACTGCGGCAGCCGAGTTGCTGAAGCAAACCGGGCCGCTGGATTTGCTGGTGGTTTGTGTGGGTGGTGGCGGTCTGATCTCGGGTTGCGCCGTGGCTGCGCATCACTTGAGCCCGGGCATCGAGGTGTGGGGCGTTGAACCGGAGGCCGGCAACGACACCCAGATGAGCCTGGCTCAGGGGCGCATCGTTCACATCGACACGCCCAAGACCATTGCCGACGGTGCGCAGACCCAGCACAGTGGCATGCTGACCTTTCCGGTCATCCAACAGCTGGTCAAGGCTGTGGTGACGGTCACCGATGAACAACTGGTGTCCAGCATGCGCTTCTTCGCTGAGCGCATGAAGACAGTGGTCGAGCCCACGGGTTGTCTGGGGGCCGCGGCGGTGATGGAAGGGGTGATTCCTGTGCGAGGCAAACGGGTGGGCGTGATCGTCAGCGGCGGCAACGTGGACCTGAAGCGCTATGCGGGGTTTCTCGCAAGTCCCTGAGGTGGCGTGTGCGCTAACGTCGAACACTTTGATCTTGGCGAGAAAACCATGACTGAGCCCAGCGCTTCCACCCCCACCCCCACCAGCACGGCCGACGCCGACGCGGTCAAGCTCCAGAAAGAACGATTTGACAAGCTGCTGAGCACACCGGCTGCCAAGAGCAGCGGCAGCGTGCAGCTGGCGGGGCGCAGGTTGGAATACGACGTCGAAGCAGCCTTCATGGCTGTTGCGCCAGGCGGGCAGGGGGAACCTGACGCCGCCATCATGACCACCGCTTATCTGCTGAAGGCCTCGCCAGCCGCCGGTCGCCCGGTGTGCTTTGCCTTCAACGGCGGCCCTGGCTCGGCTTCGATCTGGTTGCACCTGGGTGCGTTGGGTCCCAAACGCGTGGTGGTGCCCGATGACGGCAGCATGCCGCGCGCGCCCTATTGCGTCGAGGACAACCCCCACAGCTGGTTCGAGCACTTCGACCTGGTCTTCATCGACCCACCGCACACTGGCTGGTCGTCAACTGCCAACGAAGCGGCACGCAAGAAGGTGCTCTCCGTTGATGGCGACATCGAAGCCCTGGCCGAGACCCTGCGCATGTGGCTCACCCGCCATCGGCGTTGGGGATCTCCGATCTACCTCGCCGGAGAGAGCTATGGCACGACGCGGGGCGCGGGCCTTTCCAACAAATTGCAAGAGTTGGGTGTGGTGCTGTCTGGAGTCATCTTGGTGTCGTGCGCCATGGACCTGCAGAGCATTGTCTTTGCGCCAGCCAACGATCTGCCCTTTTCTCTGTTTCTCCCGGCATTTGCCAACGTGGCCCAGTACCACGGTTTGTTGAAAGGTGCGCCGTCAACGTCGCCGCAGGCAGCGCGGGAAGCCGCCGAGTCCTACGTGCAAGAGGAGTACGCCGCGGCCTTGCAAGCCGGCTCGCGGCTGAGCAACGGCGAACGCACACGTGTAGCCAAGCGCCTGAGCGAACTAACGGGCTTGCCGCGCCCATTGGTCGAAGAGAAGAACCTGCGCATCAGCGATCAAACCTTCTTCTTTGAAGCCATGCGAAGCCAGGGTCGCATCGTGGGGCGGCTGGAAGCTCGTTCGACCGGCCCCATGGCAGCCAGCCGCACCCGTGAGTGGGAGTTTGATCCCGGCATCGAAGCCATTGCGGCCCCCTACGCCATGGCCGCCATGGCCTACTTCAGCGAGCAGCTCGGCCTGAACTTCGAGCAACGCTACCAGGTGCTGTCACGAGATGTGCACACGAGCTGGAACTGGAACCGTGGGGACAGCAGCCGCATGGGTTTTTGTTCGACCAGTCCCGACCTGGCGCTGGCCCTGCGGCGCAACACCCAACTGAAGGTCCTGGCGGCCAGCGGGCGCTACGACCTGGGCACGCCGTACAGCGCCAGCGACTGGAGCCTGGCTCAACTTGACGCACCAGCAGACGTGCTCAACCGTGTGCAGCACCGCTATTACGACGCTGGACACATGATGTACACACGCCAAGCCGACCTGATTCAGCTCAAGGCCGATCTGGCAGCCTGGATGACCACTTGACGGCAAACAACGGCGCGATCTTGCTCACGCGTCACGGACATCCCCAACAGCTTGGCTGCCAAAGTCGGCCCGGTCCATGTAGGTCAAGAGTTTTGTTGCCGCGAGGACGGGGCTGTCCAACTGGCCCGCTGACTTCAGTTGGGTGAAGCGATGTCGTTCCGGAAAGAGGGCTGGATCAGCGGCCCGCAGTTGGACTTGCATGTCGGTGTCAATCACACCTGGGGCCAGCGAGACGATGCGAGCGCCGGCAGACTTGGCCGCTTCCTCCAGCGCCACCGACCTGGCCAGGTGATCGAGCCCGGCCTTGGCAGCGCAGTAAGACGCACTGGCCGCCATCGCCCTTCGACCCAGGCCCGAAGACACCAAAACCACCTTGCGTGGCACCGGCCACTCTTCCGAGGCCTTCAAAAAGGCAGCCGTGAGCAGGGTGGGCGCCTCCAAGCCGACGCGCAAGGCGTTGACCAGATCGGACGAACTGACATCTGACAGTGGCGCCAATCGCGACACCACGCCAGCGTTGTTGATCAGCGTCGCGGACGCGAGGTTTCGGGTGTCCACTTCAGCCAGCCAGTGGGTCAGGCGCATGGCCACCGGAGCAGCATCCGCGAGGTCGACGCTCCAGTGGAAGAGCTGACCCAAATGATCCCCGCCCAGGTCGATGTTCCCGCGGGAAAGCGCCAGTACAAGATGTCCTCGCTGCAACAACAGATCCAGGAGAGCTCTGCCAAGGCCGCGCGAAGCGCCTGTGAGTACCGTCAGGTGCATGTCACAACCCTTTCAAAAACATGGCGTGCCGCTCGCAGGCCGTGGTGAACGCGATGCCGACAGTGGACTGTAGTGGCCCGATGGGGTCAAAACGGTGCGGCACTGTGGAAGGCCATTTCAGCTTGCGTCACGGGGTGGCGCAAGCCCAGACGGGAGGCGTGCAAGAGCATGCGACCCGGCGCTGACGCGGACACCTCACCATACAACTCGTCGCCCACGATGGGATGACCGATGGACAGCAGATGAACCCGCAGCTGGTGCGATCGCCCCGTCAGGGGCAGAAGCTGCAGCCGGGTGGTGCTGCTCTCGCGGTGCAAAACGCGCCAGCGTGTGACGGATGGTTTGCCTGTTTCCAAGTCCACCTTTTGGCGTGGTCGTCGTGGCCAGTCTGGCGCCAGTGGCGCGTCGATCACGCCTTCTTCCTCAGTCATCAGGCCACAGACCACACTGACATACTGTTTGTCCACCTGCCGACATTCAAACGCCATGCTCAGACCGCGTTGCGCTTCAGCCGTGCGGGCGAACAGCATTAGCCCCGAGGTGGCTTGATCGAGCCGATGAACCACCAGCGCCTCAGGGAATTGATGGCGCAGCTCGGTTGTCAGGTTGTGCCACCGGCCGTCGCCCTTGCCAGGCACGCAGAGCAAGCCCGCGGGCTTGTTCACCACAAGCAAAGCTTCGTCGACATGAATCAGATTCAACTCGATCATGGTCGGCAGCATATCGGCTGGGTTGTGGACCCGCCGCGACGTATACCGAGAGAGAGCTTGACGACCGAGCAGCTCAGGAGCACATTGCGAGCCTTCCATCAACCGAACTGCAGGAGGACCGCCATGAAAACCACTCATATTGCCCTCTTGTCGGCTCGCGCGCTTTAACCACGCGCACACGGTTTTCTGGGCCTTGGGCCCCGATCGCAGCCCAGCTGCTTTGATGTTTTCCGTGTTGCCGTGACCCCTGGTCGCGGCCGACAGACCCCCATCTCCTGACGCGACCGAAGCTTTGCGCTTTGGTCAATGCGGTTGCCTTGGCGCCGCGATGGTTTGTCTTGTCCGGAACATCCATGATCGACTCACATGCTTTCGAATGCCTGCGCAACATTGGCCTGACGCCGGCGGTTATTCAAGAATTGGTGGCCCTGCACCCCGCTTGCAGTGAGCCTGAGCTGATGCGCGTGACCGAGGTTCAACGCGAAGGCTTGACTTTGCACGACGGCTGCGCCGAACACGCAGGTCGCTTGTTACCCGCCATGCGGGCCATGATGATGGCCGATGGCGAGTCGATTGCCGTGGGCGACTGGGTGCTGGTCCAGCAAAACGCGCACCAGGAGTGGTGGGTGCACGAGCGGGTCCCGCCCGTCAACCAACTGGCGCGACGCCTCCATGACGGGCGTGACAAGGTGACCCGAGTGGTCATTGTGAGCAACGTCGATACGGCATTGCTGGTGATGGGCCTGGATCACGACTTCAGCCTGCGACGACTGGAGCGTTTTGTGGCCTTGGTGCAAATGGCCCGTGTCTTGCCCGTGGTGGTTCTGACCAAGGCCGACCTTTGCGTCGATACCGGTGCACGCTTGCAACAGGTGCAGGCTCTGCTGCCGCCCGCGGCAACAGCGGTGGCGGTGAATGCCCTTGATCCCATCAGCTGCGCGGTCTTGAGCCCTTGGTTGCAACCGGGCCAGACATTGGTGCTGCTGGGCTCCAGCGGCACAGGCAAGAGCACGCTCACCAATACGCTGACGGGGCGGGTGGTGGCCATCACCGGTGCCAACCGCATCGATGATGGACGAGGTCGCCACACCACCACCGCGCGCAGCCTGCATGGGTTACCCAACGGCGCCTGCATCATCGACACCCCGGGCTTGCGCACGCTTCGCCTGGACGGCGACGCCACAGAGATTGGAGCAGCCTTCGGCGACATCGCCCAGCTGGCCCAGCAATGCCGCTTTCGCGACTGCATCCATGAAGATGAACCCGGTTGCGCGGTGCGCGACAACGTGTCCCCTGAGCGGCTGAAAAACTACAACAAGCTGCTGCGGGAAGCCCGGCGCGACACCTTCACGGCGCTGGAGCGCAAGGTGCAGGTGCAGCAGTGGAAAGCCCGCGGGCGCAACGCGCGGCTGCGCGCTGTCGCCAAGCGAGGGTGATGTCCTTGCTTTTCCCCCTTCAGCCTGCGCTGCGTTCCAGGCCCGTGCCTCGACTCATTCCGCCAGATGAGATCGACCTGTGCCGCCTGGGAGCAGGGCGTATTGCGGGGCCAGCGCCGGGAACAGGCGCGGCCAAGCAGCTGCCACCAGCAACACGCCCACCCCCCCCGAGGACCACCGAACCCACGGGCCCCAGCCAGGCCGCCGTGGTGCCCGACTCCACTTCGCCCAGCGGGTTGGATCGCCCGATGAAGAGTGAGCGCACGGCAAGGGCTGCACAGGTGAAGGGCTGATAACTCACGAAAAGCGCTGTCCGCAAGCACTGGAAGGTGGATTTCCCCGATTACCTTCCCTGGTAAGCTACTTTAGGCATGGCTTCAGACTCCTCTTCGTTCCACACCGATACGCCCAGCGCTTTGCCGCCCGGCACGAGGTTGGGTGAGTTTGAGCTGCTCAGCCTGCTGGGGGTCGGCGGTTTTGGCATCGTGTATCTGGCTTTTGATCATGCCCTTGAACGTGAAGTGGCCGTCAAGGAGTACATGCCGGCTTCGCTGGCGGGTCGCACCGAGACCATGCACGTGTCGCTGCGCTCACATTCGGACGCCGAGAGTTTTGCCTTGGGTCTGCGCTCGTTTGTCAATGAAGCCAAGTTGTTGGCCCGGTTTGACCACCCGTCGCTGCTGAAGGTGCACCGCTTTTGGGAAGCCAACGGCACCGCGTACATGGCCATGCCGGTGCTGCGCGGACGCACGCTCAAGGAAATTCGGTCTGCGATGACGGGCTCACCCGATGAGACCTGGATGCGCAACATCCTGATGCCGCTTTTGGGCGCCATCGAGAAACTGCACAGTGAAGATGTCTACCACCGCGACATTGCGCCCGACAACATCCAGATTGAGCCCGATGGCCGACCGGTGTTGCTCGACTTTGGCGCGGCACGCCGGGTGCTCAGCGACAAGAGCCAGGCGCTCACCGCCATCCTAAAGCCCGCTTACGCACCGATTGAGCAGTACGGCGAGGCAGGTTCGGTCAGGCAGGGGCCGTGGACCGACATTTACGCGTTGGGCGCTACGCTGCACTACATGCTGCTGGGTCGTCCGCCGTCTCCAGCCACAGCTCGCACCGTCCACGACGAAGCTTCGCACCTCACACCCGAACAGGTACCGGGTTGTACGGAAGTCTTTTTGCAGACCATCGACTGGATGCTTTGCCCGCGCCCGCTTGACCGCCCTCAGAGCGTGGCCGAGCTTCGCCGTGTCCTGGATGGAGAAGCCAAGGCACCGGCTCGGCGTTCACCGGACGGCCAAGTGGTGCATTGGGAGCGCACCAACGTGCTTCCTCCTCCTGTCGGCAGCGGTCGCATCGACCTGGATATCGACGACGGCTCGACTCAGATTGTTCCCAAGGCGCGAGTAACACCAGGGGGAAGCGTCACCGAGCACGTCTGGTTGGAGCCACAGCCGTCAAAACTGCTCACGCCATCGGGTGCTACGTCCAGTTCGACTCAGGTTGGTGCAGGACAAGCCTTGGCCCCGATTGCCATCGACGGTGAAATCATGGACGGGCAGGTTCGGCACCCCTCCACGTTGCTCCCCCCAAAAAGCAAGCTTGCCTGGGTACTTTCTGGTGCGTTGGCGGTTGCGGGCGCTGCGGCTTTCCTCTTCTGGCCCAGGGCCGAGGAACCCCCTTTCAAACCATCAGCGGTCGCCCCGGCTGCTGAGCTGGCGGCAACACCAGTTGCTGCGCAGGCTTCGGTGCCTGCAGCCTCGGCCTTCATGGCCACGCCACCAGCGCCGACCGCATCGGGTGCGCTCTCGCCAGAGCCGCCCGTGACTGCATCAACCTCGACGCCCGTTATGTCTGGCGCGATTGGCGCAGCGCCTGGGGGCCCGCTGAAAAGCATACCGGCTGAGTCAGGCGCGGACAAACTTGGCCGAGCCGGTGGGCGCCCGGTCACCACCAAGCCCGTCGAGAGTTCGCGTCCGCGGACCGATTCGCCGGCGCCACGGCCCAGCGCTGCGCCGGCGCCTGCCGCCGTCGTGCCGGCTGGGCCGGGGCCCTCGTGTGGGTCTCGTGACGGAGTGCGTTACCTGGTCTGCATGGAAAGAGAGTGCAGCTCGGCCGAGTTCTCCAGCCACCCTGCCTGCCAGCGCTGGAAGCAGTGAATCGGTTTGTATGTCTGGTCCAAGTGCCCAGAGACTGCGGGTAAGGCTGGATGCCGGCCGCGAGGGCAAACGGGTACACCTGTGGCCTTGTTGACTCGGAGACCCACTTGTCCAGTGCCCTCGATTCGTTCCCTGTTGCAACTTCCGCTGCTGCCGCCACACCCAGGCGCCGGTACTGGCCATCTCGACTGCCCCGAGAACTGAGCCTTCCGCAGACCACACTTTGGTTCAACCTGGAGGTCAGTGCCCAGCGCTTCCCCGACAAGCCGGCCTACATTTTCTTTGGTCAAGTCCTGACTTTCGCGCAGTTGCACAGCCAGGCGCTGAAGCTGGCGGGTTGGCTGCAGCACGAGGGGGTGGCAAAAGGCGACCGAGTGTTGCTCTTCATGCAAAACTGTCCGCAGTTCGTGGTGGCTTTTTATGCCATCCAGCGAGCCGACGCGGTGGTGGTTCCCGTCAACCCGATGAATCGGGCCGACGAGTTCGTTCACTACATCACCGATGCCCAGGCCAAGGTGGCGCTGACAACCGCGGACCTGGCCTCCACCGTAGCCGAAGCAAACGTCCAAGTCGATCCGTTGCTGAAACTTCGCAGGGTGGTGGCCACCCGCTTGGCCGAGGCGATGCCCAGAGAGTTGGCCGAGCAGGAACGGCCAACTGAAGCGGTGCTGAATTGGCTGTTGGCAGACCCGGTGCTACCGCCAGGGTGTGTGCGCTGGGCAGACGCCTTGGCCTGCGACCACGAGCCCGGCCCCAGCACGGCCAAGGCCGACGACATGGCGTTGCTGCCATACACCTCCGGCACGACAGGACTGCCCAAAGGTTGTATCCACACCCACCGCACGCTGTCGCCCAACATCGTGGGCAGCGCGCTGTGGGGCCATGCCAGCGCCGAGACGGTGAGCCTGGGCGTGGTGCCCATGTTCCACATCACCGGCATGATGTACAGCGTGCTGAGCTCGGTGTACCTGGGCAGCACCATCGTGTTGATGCCGCGATGGGACCGAGAGCTGGCCGGACGGCAGATCGCACGCTACCGCGTGACCCACTGGACTTGTATTCCCACCATGGTCATCGACCTCTTTGGAAGCCCCAACTACAAGAGCTTTGACCTGTCCAGTCTGCGTTACCTGTCTGGCGGTGGGGCGGCCATGCCACAGGCAGTGGCCGAGCGGCTGCAGACCGAGTTCGGCCTGACTTTTGCTGAGGGTTACGGGTTGACTGAAACCGCAGCCCCCAGCCACGCCAACCCACCTGAACGAGCCAAGTTGCAGTGCCTGGGCATCCCCATATTTGGCACCGACTGCAGGATCATTGACCCCATCACGTTGGCAGAGTTGCCAGACAACGAGGCCGGCGAAATCGTGACCCACGGCCCGATGGTCTTCAAGGGCTACTGGGGGCATCCGCAGGCCACAGCGCAGTCTTTTGTCGAGATTGAAGGCAAACCCTTTTTCAGGACTGGAGACTTGGGGCGTCGAGATGAAGAAGGCTATTTCTTCCTCACCGACCGACTCAAACGCATGATCAACGCCAGTGGCTTCAAGGTCTGGCCCAGCGAAGTCGAGCTGCTGCTCTTCAAGTGCCCCTTGGTTCAGGAAGCCTGCATCATTGGTTCGCGGGACGCGTATCGCGGTGAAACAGTCAAGGCGGTGGTGGTGCTCAGGGCTGAGGCCCGCGCTACGGCGACCGAACAAGACATCATCAACTGGGCGCGCCAACACATGGCGGCCTACAAGGTACCCAAGCTGGTGGAGTTCATCGACGCTTTGCCCAAGAGCGGCTCGGGGAAAGTCATGTGGCGTCAGTTACAGGAGCATGAGAACGCTGCTGTCTGAGACCGGCGCGGCTGCGCAGCAAGCTTCAACCGGCAGGCGGCGAAGCGTCTTCGGCCACAACGGTGGCTGGCTGGATGTTTTGCGCCAAAGCACCTTTGGGGCCGGCTGTCACCTCGAAGGACACACGGCTGCCCTGCTTGAGTGTTCGAAAACCATCCATTGCGATGGCAGAAAAGTGCGCAAAGACGTCGGCACCGCCTTCATCGGACTCAATGAAGCCAAAGCCCTTGGCATCACTGAACCACTTCACAGTCCCAGTCGCCATGGTTACTCCGTGCGTTCTGATCAAGCTCGAAATTGTCGAACTCTGGTGGCGCGACTGTCAAGGCAGCCGACCAACCCCTTTCAGGCGGGTCAATCGCATCTACAGGGCTTCGTATTTCGCATTGCTCTCGGCTTGAACTGGCGCGTTTGGGATCAATATCATGCCAATGGCCATGCTGTGTCCATGGCACAGTGAAGTCGCCCTGTTCGCCCGGTGCAACTCGATAGAATGAACCATGCCCGACGAAACCCCTCCGTCGCCACCACCTGCACCCCCTGGCGTTCCACCTCTGCGTGAACCAGGCGGCACGGCCGTGGCGGAACGCAAGGCGGCGCGAACCAAGCCGCCGGTGCTCTATCAAGTTGTGATGCTGAATGACGATTACACCCCGATGGAGTTTGTCGTGATGGTGCTTCAGCGCTTTTTCCAGCGAGACATGGACACGGCCACCCACATCATGCTTCAGATACACCACGAAGGGCGGGGCGTGTGCGGCGTCTACCCCAAAGACGTTGCCGCAACAAGAGTTGAGCTGGTGCTCACGGCGGCGCGCCGTGAAGGGCACCCGCTCCAATGCATTATGGAGGCCGCATGATCGCGCAAGAGCTTGAAGTCAGCCTGCACATGGCGTTTGTCGAGGCGCGCCAGCAGCGCCACGAGTTCATCACGGTCGAGCACCTGCTCATGGCCCTGTTGGACAACCCGTCGGCCGCCGAAGTGTTGCGCGCCTGCGCCGCCAACATCGAAGACCTGCGCAAGAGCCTGTCGACCTTCATCAAGGAAAACACGCCCACGGTCGGTGGTAACGACGAAGTCGATACACAACCGACTTTGGGCTTTCAACGTGTGATCCAGCGCGCCATCATGCATGTGCAGAGCACGGGCAGTGGCAAGAAGGAAGTGACCGGGGCCAATGTTTTGGTGGCCATTTTTGGCGAGAAAGACTCGCATGCCGTCTACTACCTGCATCAGCAGGGCGTCACACGACTTGATGTCGTGAACTTCATTGCCCATGGCATCAAGAAGTCCGACCCGCCCGAGCCCACCAAGAGCAATGAAAACCCCAGCAACGAGGGCGAAAAGGAAGAGGGTGGGGATGCCAAGGGTTCACCGCTGGAGCAATTCACCCAAAACCTGAACCAGCAAGCGCGCGACGGCAAGATCGACCCACTGATCGGGCGCGAGCATGAGGTTGAGCGGGTGATCCAGATCCTGTGCCGCCGGCGCAAGAACAACCCCTTGCTGGTGGGAGAAGCCGGTGTGGGCAAGACCGCCATCGCCGAGGGCTTGGCCTGGCGCATCACGCAGAACGACGTACCCGAAGTGCTGGGTGAGGCCACGGTCTATTCCTTGGACATGGGGTCCTTGTTGGCCGGCACCAAGTACCGTGGCGACTTCGAACAACGTCTGAAAGGTGTTCTGAAGCAGCTCAAGGACCACCCCAACGCGATCCTCTTCATCGACGAAATCCACACCCTGATTGGTGCCGGTGCGGCCAGCGGGGGCACTTTGGACGCCAGCAACCTGCTCAAGCCAGCGTTGAGCAACGGCACCATGAAGTGCATTGGCGCCACCACCTTCACCGAATACCGGGGCATCTTCGAAAAAGACGCTGCGTTGTCGCGCCGGTTCCAGAAGGTCGACGTGGTGGAGCCCACGATCGAACAAACGGTTGAAATCCTGAAAGGCTTGAAGTCGCGTTTCGAAGAGCACCACAGCGTGAAGTACGCGGTGGGTGCCCTGCAGGCGGCGGCCGAGTTGTCAGCCAAGTTCATCAACGACCGGCAGCTGCCCGACAAGGCGATCGACGTGATCGACGAGGCCGGTGCGGCGCAGCGCATCTTGCCGGCCAACAAGCGCAAGAAGACCATCACGCGCAACGAGGTTGAGGAGATCGTGGCCAAGATCGCGCGCATCCCGCCGGCCAGTGTCTCCAGCGACGACCGCAGCAAACTCAAACTGCTGGACCGCGACCTCAAAAGCGTCGTCTTTGGGCAAGATCCCGCCATCGACGCCCTGGCTGCCGCCATCAAGATGGCCCGGTCGGGCTTGGGCAAGGGCGACAAGCCGATTGGCAGCTTCTTGTTCAGCGGCCCGACGGGGGTGGGCAAGACCGAAGTGGCCAAACAACTGGCCTACGTTCTGGGTATTGACCTGATCCGCTTTGACATGTCGGAATACATGGAGCGCCACGCGGTCAGCCGGCTGATCGGCGCGCCGCCTGGCTACGTGGGCTTCGACCAAGGCGGCTTGCTGACCGAGGCCGTGACCAAGAAGCCGCATTCGGTGCTGCTGATGGACGAAATTGAAAAGGCACATCCCGACGTCTTCAACGTGCTGTTGCAGGTCATGGACCACGGCACCTTGACCGACAACAACGGCCGCAAGGCCGACTTCCGCAACGTGATCATCATCATGACCACCAACGCGGGGGCTGAGACCATGAACAAGGCCACCATCGGTTTCACCAACAAGCGCGAGCAGGGCGACGAAATGGGCGACATCAAGCGCATGTTCACCCCTGAGTTCCGCAACCGGCTGGATGCCATTGTCAACTTCCGATCCCTGGACGAAGAAATCATCCTGCGCGTGGTGGACAAGTTCCTGCTCACGCTGGAAGGCCAGCTGGCGGAAAAGAAGGTGGAAGTGACTTTCAGCGACGCCCTGCGCAAGTACCTGGCCAAGAAAGGTTTTGACCCACTGATGGGCGCCCGGCCCATGCAGCGCCTGATCCAGGACACCATTCGCCGTGCGTTGGCCGATGAGTTGCTGTTTGGCCGCTTGGTCGATGGCGGGCGACTGTCGGTGGACATCGACGCCAAGGACGAGGTTGTATTGGACATCCAGCCGCCCAAGAAGAGCGACAAGCCCCGCGCTGAGGCCACTGCAGTCTGACCTGCACCCTGTCACAGGGTCAGCCGGTTCAGCCGCGCCGCAACCTGGGCAGGTCGGTCGCCGGATCCTGCAGGTAATAACGAGAGAGCATCCCGTACAGCGCGGGGTGCTCTTTTTTCATCTCGGTGGCATTGACGAAGAAGGTCTCGCTGGCCACGGCAAAAAATTCTTCCGGACCGGTGGCAGCGTAGGGGTCGAGCAGCGTGGTGCGATGGCTTGTCAGGTCGTGTTCCAACTGCGTGAACGCCGCCTGCAGCGTGGCACGCCAAGCCTGGGCGGGCAATTCAGCAGGCAGCTGAGGCATGCCGTCGGCTTGTCCGGAGGCCATGTCCAGCACGTGCGCAAATTCATGGATGACGACGTTGTAGCCTTGCTGCGCACTGTGTCCAGAACGGCGAACGTCGGGCCAAGACAACATCACGGGGCCGCCATCCATGGCCTCGCCGGCCAACATGTCGGTGTATTCGTGGACCACCCCGTCGGGGTCCTGCAGCGATCGTGGCGCCAGCACGGCGTCGGGATGTACGACGATGCCGACAAAATGCTGATACGGGGTCAGGCCCAGCCGCAACACCGGCAAGCACGCCTGGGCCGCGATGGCGACGGCCATGGCGTCGGTCAAGCGCAAGCCGCCCGTGGTGCTGAACTCTTTACGGTCGAGGAACAAGCTGGTCAGCCGGCGCAATTCCTGCGCGGCTTCGGCACTGCGTCTTTGCAAAAACGGGTAGCGCACCAAAGTGCGCTTCCACAGGTCGTCCGGAATGGCCCGCCGCTTCAACGCGGCTTGCTCGCGTCGGGCACCAAGAGCTCGCCACCAACCGCTCAGCATGGGCTTGATCTGCTCGAGCCCGGGGCCAGGCGCTGAAATCCGGCCGGCGACCAGCGCAACACCTCGGCGCGCTGGCCCAGGTCCAGATCCCAGTCACTCAGCACCCGGCGGTGTAAGCCTGGCGCCAGCAGGTTGTCGCCAGGCCGGTGGGTGTGGCCGTGGATCAGCGTGGTGGCGTGTGCCTGGCGCAAGCATGCCAAGGCGGTTGCCGGGTCGACATCGGCGTCGGCCGCGCCGTCAAACTCGCGGCGGCCCTGGCTGGCACCGCGGATGGCGGCAGCGATCTGCAAGCGCTCAGCCAATGTTCGAGCCAAGAACTCGGATTGCCAGGCAGGTGATCGAACCTGGCTGCGAAAGGCCTGATACGGAAGGTCACTCAAGCACCAGGCATCCCCGTGGCTCAAAACGGCGCGCTGGCCCCAGGCTTCCAGCACCGTGGGATCGGCCAGGAGCCAACATCCGGTCTGCGCCAAGAACGTGCTTCCGACCAGGAAGTCTCGGTTGCCGACCATGAAAGCCAGCTGCTTGCGCTGTGAAACTTGGGCCAGCAACGCCACACATTCGCGCTCAAAACCGCGTTGACCCATGTCGTCCCCAACCCAGGCCTCAAACAGGTCGCCCAGGATGCAGACGGCCGCTGCCGGGCTGTTCAGCAGGTGCTGGGCAAACGCGTCGAAGGTTTTGGGAAGCGCTTCGCACAGGTGCAGGTCAGACACGAAGTCGATGGCCTGCCAATGTGCAGGTACCCGCAGCAAGTCCGCAGATGGCAAGCGATCAGCGGCGCCGGCAGTGGCCATGGGCGCCAGGCAGCTTCAGCTGACTTCGGTGGCCTTCACGATCAGCACATCTTCCAAGGGCACGTCGTCATGCATGCCCTTGCGGCCGGTGCGGACCTTTTCGATGCTGTCAATCACATCCATGCCAGCCACGACTTGGCCAAAGACAGCGTAGCCCCACCCTGAAGCGTTCTCGGCCTTGAAGTCAAGGAAGGCGTTGTCGGTGACATTGACAAAAAACTGCGAGGTGGCCGAGTGCGGGTCGTTGGTGCGCGCCATCGACAAGGTGTAGTGCTTGTTTTTCAACCCGTTGTTGGCTTCGTTCTGGATCGGTGGCAGCGTGGGCTTTTGCTTCATCGTGGCGTCAAAACCGCCGCCTTGCAGCATGAAACCCTTGATGACGCGATGAAAGATGGTGCCGTCGTAGTGGCCACTGTTTACATAGGCCAGAAAGTTGGCTGCACACAGGGGCGCCTTGGTCTCGTCCAGCTCAATGCGCAGGGTTCCAGCGCTGGTTTCCATTTGCACGAATTTGCTCATGTCACTTCTCCAAAGTAGCTTTGCGCAGGGTCACTGGCGTGACCGGCAGGTTTTGATGGGGGCCCGACGAAGCAGTCGGCATGGTGCGGATCTTGTCCACCACATCCAGGCCCTCGACGACTTTGCCAAACACCGCGTAACCATTGCCGTCGCGCGAGTTGGCCTGGTCGAGGGACGGGTTGTCGACAACGTTGATGAAGAACTGGGACGTGGCGGAATCGGGGATGCCCGTGCGGGCCATGGCCAAGGTGCCACGAATGTTGTTCAGGCCGTTGCGGCTTTCCAGGGCAATTGGCGGGCGGGTGGGTTTTTCGCTGAGGTCGGCCTTGTAGCCACCGCCTTGAATCATGAAATTTTCGATGACCCGGTGAAACACGGTGCCGTTGTAGTGGCCAGCCTTGACGTAAGCCACGAAGTTGGCAACTGACTTGGGTGCCTTTTCGGCGTCCAGTTCAACCACGATGTCGCCAGCGCTGGTGGACAAACGCACCTTTTGAGCCCACGCCGTGCCCAGGCTCAACGTCAACGACAGCAGCAGGGCGGGGGCAAGCAAAAACCTGGTGTTCATCTTCAAACGAAGTTCCTCAAAGTAGGCCGACCCAGTCGGCAACGAACCCAAGTCTAGCGGGCTCAAGGGTTAACAGTGGCCAGCAAGGCGCGCGTCGCGTCCAGCTTGCGAAGCAGCCGCGGGTCCAGCGGTCCGGTGTTGCCGGCTTGCTGCCAAGCCTGCACCGCCAGCATCAGGTAGACCTCACCCAGGTTAGCCCTGGCAGCGCGGTGACCCGGGTCGTTGCGCAAGGCCGTTTCCAAGGATTGCCGGGCCAACTCCAGCCGCCCCGCGCGCACATGCAGCAGCGCCAGGTTGTTGAACGGCTCTGGCAGTTCGGGGTACTCCTGGCTCATCTGGGTGAAGGCCTGCAAGGCATCGGCGTCTCGCCGCAGTTCCATCAACACCACCGCGTGCAAAAAACGAGCTTGCGGGTCTTGCGCATTGCTGGCCATCGCCGCGGCGGATGTGCGAAGGGCGGTCAGCAGCTCGCCTTTGGCCATCAAGGTGTGGACGTCATTGACGACATCGCCGCGCGCCAGGCCGGTGCCCAGCAGCAGCGCCAGCAGCAAGCTGCGGCAGGCCAATGAAAATCGAGCGGGAAGAGAAGGCATGTGAAGGGCCGCATGTCAAGAGCGCTGAGGCCAGCGAGCGAGGGTGCAGGCGGAGTTCCATCCGAAGTCGCATGCGAAGTTGCATGCGGGCCCACCGCTATACTGAAAGCTGATTCTATCGACGCCACAGCGCCCGGCAGGGCGCCACCATCATGGCGCCGATGGCTGGCGCGGCGCGCCACCACTGCCACTGTGCCATGACGCTTCGAATTCACAACACACTTTCGCGCCGCCAAGAAATTTTTCAGCCCATTGAGCCAGGGCATGTGCGCATGTACGTCTGCGGCATCACGGTCTACGACCAATGCCACCTGGGTCAGGCACGCATGATCCTGGCGTTTGACACTGTGTATCGTTGGTTGCTGGCCAGCGGCTACCGGGTGACTTACGTCCGCAACATCACCGACATCGAGGACAAGATCATCCGTCGGGCGGTTGAACGTGGCATCACGATCCGGCAATTGACCAACGAGGTCATCTCCCAGATGCACGCCGACTTTGCAGCGCTGGGCGCTGCCGTACCCACCCACGAGCCGCGCGCTACTGAATACGTGCCGCAAATGCTGGGCATCATCGCGAAGCTGCAAGACAAGGGTCTGGCCTACCAGGCCGAACAAGGCGACATGAATTTTGCGGTGCGCCGATTCGCCGGCTACGGCAAGTTGTCCGGCAAGAGCCTGGACGAATTGCGCGCCGGCGAGCGGGTGGCCGTGCCAGGTGGCAAAGAAGATCCGCTCGACTTCGTTCTTTGGAAATCGGCCAAGGCAGACGAACCCGAAGATGCAAAGTGGCCCAGCCCCTACGGCCTGGGGCGGCCCGGCTGGCACATCGAGTGCTCGGCCATGAGCGAAGCGGTTCTGGGCTTGCCCATGGACATCCACGGTGGGGGCATGGACCTGCAGTTTCCCCACCACGAAAACGAGATCGCGCAGAGCGAGGGTGCTTGCGGCGCAGAGTTCGTACGCACCTGGATGCACAACGGCTTCTTGAACATCGACGACACCAAGATGTCGAAGTCCTTGGGCAACTTCTTCACCATCGCCGATGTGCTGAAAAAGTTTGACGGCGAGTCGGTGCGGCTGTTCATGCTGCGCACCCATTACCGCAGCCCCTTCAACTTCAGCGACACCTTGCTTGACGAAGCCCGCAGCGCGCTCAAGCGCCTGTACACCGCACTGGACGCCGCCGGTCCCGTCAAGACGCTGGCCAGCATCGATTGGAGTGAACCCCGCGCCGCCACCTTCAAGGCCGCTATGGATGACGACTTCAACACGCCGGGCGCCTTGGCGGTGCTGTTCGAACTGGTCAGCAACATCTTCCGCGGGCAGGTGCAGGACGCGGCCTTGCTCAAAGCCTTGTCAGCCACATTGGGGTTGCTGCAAGCGGTGCCGCGTGAGTATCTGCAAAGCCGCAGCGGGGTTGACGAAGCCTTTGTCCAAGCCCGGATAGAAGCCCGAGTGGCGGCCAAAAAAGCGCGTGACTTCCAGTTGGCCGATCGCATTCGCGACGAAATGGCGGCGCTCGGCATCGAGCTCAAGGACGGCCCGCAAGGCACGACATGGGTGCGGGCCTGAGCACCATGCCCAAAGCCCCTGTGCCTTCAACGGTGGTTGCGTCAACCGAGGTGACGCCCGACTACTGGGACGACGCCTGTCGCCACCTGAGCAAACGCGATCGGGTGTTGAAGAAGCTCATCCCGCGTTTTGGCGAAGCCCGCCTGCGCAGCCGAGGTGACGCGTTCACCACCTTGGCGCGTTCCATCGTCGGTCAGCAGATTTCCGTCAAGGCAGCGCAATCGGTGTGGGACCGCTTTTCAACCGCCACGGGGGGCCACAGCGCGCGCGTCATGCCGGCCGCCGTGCAAGCCTTGGCCGTACCCTTGATGCGGGAAGCCGGTTTGTCTGCGCGCAAGACCGAGTACTTGCTGGACCTGGCAAGGCACTTCAGCGATGGCAGCGCTCAGAATAAACAGTGGTTGCAGCAAGACGACGAAGCGATCATTGCCGAGTTGATCTCGATCCGCGGCATTGGCCGCTGGACGGCCGAGATGTTTCTCATCTTTCACCTGATGCGCCCCAATGTGATGCCCTTGGACGACTTGGGTTTGATCAAGGGCATCAGCGTCAACTACTTCAGCGGCGAGCCTGTCTCGCGAGCCGAAGCCAGGGAAGTGGGCGAAGCGTGGGCACCGTTTCGCTCGGTGGCCACTTGGTATATTTGGCGCAGCCTCGACCCGCTGCCGGTGGAGTATTGAAGTGTCCAAACGTCATTTCCTTGAGTTTGAAAACCCGATCGCGGAACTCGAATCCAAGATCGATGAACTGCGCTATGTGCAAAACGAATCGGCCGTCGACATCAGCGACGAGATCGACCGCCTGAGCCAAAAAAGCCAGCAACTCACGCGCGACATCTATGCCAACCTGACGCCTTGGCAGGTGACCCAGATTGCCCGGCATCCGCAGCGGCCCTACACGCTGGACTACGTCAACGAGATCTTCACCGAGTTCCAGGAACTGCATGGCGACCGCCACTACGCGGACGACCTGTCCATCGTGGGCGGCCTGGCGCGCTTCAATGGCCAAGCCTGCATGGTGCTGGGTCATCAGAAGGGCCGCGACACCAAGGAGCGCACGCTGCGCAACTTTGGCATGAGCCGGCCCGAGGGCTACCGCAAGGCGCTGCGGCTGATGAAACTGGCCGAGAAGTTTGGCCTGCCCGTGTTCACGTTTGTCGACACGCCAGGCGCCTACCCTGGCATTGGCGCCGAAGAGCGGGGACAGTCCGAGGCCATCGGCCGCAACATCTTCGAGATGGCGCAGCTGGAAGTGCCCATCGTCAGCACCATCATCGGCGAAGGCGGCTCCGGCGGCGCCTTGGCCATCAGCGTGGGCGACCAGGTGCTGATGCTCCAGTACAGCGTGTACTCGGTCATTTCACCAGAGGGCTGCGCCTCCATACTTTGGAAGACAGCCGAGCGGGCCTCCGAAGCCGCCGAAGCGCTGGGCATCACGGCCCATCGGCTCAAGGCCTTGGGCGTGGTCGACAAAATCGTCAGCGAACCGGTGGGTGGCGCCCACCGCGATGTGCCGTGGATGGCCGCTCAGCTCAAGCGCGGCCTGGCCGAAGCCTTGCGCCAGAACGCCGACCTCAAGCCCAAGGACCTCTTGCAGCGCCGCTACGAGCGCCTGCGGTCCTACGGCCGCTTCACCGACACCAAGGAACGCTGAGCATGCCGCAGCAGCCGCGGGTGGCCGTGGCTGTGAGTGGCGGCCGCGATTCAACGGCACTGCTGCATTGCACTTTGCGCCAAGCCCGCGCCCTGGGTGTCGAGGTCTGGGCCCTGCACGTACACCATGGCTTGCAGCCACAGGCAGATGCCTGGTTGCAGCAGGTACGGCAGCAAAGCCGCCGTTGGGGCGCGCAGTTCGACTGCCGCCGACTGGCCGGCGCCCCGGCCCGCGGTGACAGCATCGAAGCCTGGGCCCGGGCCGGCCGCTACCAAGCCCTGACAGAGATGGCCTTGGCTCACGGCTGCAATCTGGTGCTGCTGGCGCACCATCGCCTGGACCAAGCCGAAACCTGGTTGCTGCAGGCGCTGCGCGGTGCTGGCGAGGCTGGCCTGGCGGGCATGCCGCAGAGTGCGCTTCGGGCGGGCCTGAACTGGGTTCGGCCCTGGCTGAACATGGATGCCCGGCGCATCGACGCCTATGTGCGGCGCCACCGCCTGAAACATGTAGAGGACCCCAGCAACCTGGATTTGAAGTTCGCACGAAATCGCCTGCGCCATGCCGTTTGGCCCACGTTGATGGCGGGTTTTGCAAACGCCGAAGTCAACCTCGCAGCCTCAGCCGGGCGTGCCCAAGAAGCACTGGCCCTGTCGAAAGAAGCCGCGCAGGCCGACCTGAGCGTGCTGGTCACGGCTGGCGAACTGCGCTGCGAAGCCTGGTGGCAGCTGCCACCGGCGCGCCGTCGCAATGCCCTGCGGGCCTGGCTCAGCGAACAATGTGGTGCACCCCCGCCGCAAACCCTGCTGGACCGCGTGATCGCCGAGTTGCCACAGGCGCCCCACGGCAGCTGGCCGGCTCCCGGTGGTGTGCTGCGCCTGCACCGCGGGCGGCTGGCACTGCTGGCCGCAACCGGTCTGCGGCCGCGCAACAGCGGCAACGCCCGCACAGTGGACCTGAGCCAGTCCGGTGTGCATGCGCTTGCCGATTGGGGCGGGTGTTTCCAGGTTCAACCGGCTCTCAGCGGGGGCGTGAGTCCAGGGTGTCTGATGAACCTGTTGCTCAAGGCCCGCGAAGGCGGCGAACGGCTTCGCCTGCGCACAGGCGGCCCGTCACGCGCGCTCAAGAAGCACTTCCAAGCTGCGCACACGCCGGCCTGGCTGAGGCAAGGGCCGTTGCTGTTTTCCGCTGAAGGTGAACTGATGTTTGTGCCCGGTTTGGGTCTGGACGCTGCGTTCCAGGCTCCCGCTGGCACTGAACAGCTGGAACTGACCTGGATCCCCACACCGGATGGGTGACCGTCCAGCGACAGGCCAGCGTCAGGGCCACGGCTAGAATTTACGGTTTGTGCAGGGCAGCAAAACGTCTGCCCGAGCAGATTCCCACTGAACTCTTGGCTTGAGCCCATGGCATTGATCGTTCACAAGTACGGCGGCACCTCGATGGGGTCGGCCGAGCGCATTCGCAGCGTGGCGCAGCGGGTGGCCAAATGGGCCCGCGCGGGCCATCAGATGGTCGTTGTGCCTTCGGCCATGAGCGGCGAAACCAACCGCTTGCTGGGCCTGGCCAAAGAGCTGCACCCCGAAGCGTCGTCGCCTGAAGCGCTGCGCGAACTGGATGCGATTGCGGCCACCGGCGAGCAGGTTTCGGTGGGTCTGCTGGCGCTGGCTTTGCAAGCCCAGGGTCTTGCTGCGGTTAGTTATGGTGGTTGGCAGGTGCCGATCAAGACCGACTCCGCTTTCACCAAGGCCCGTATTTCCGAGATCGACGAAACCCGGGTTCGGGCTGATCTGGCGGCTGGCAAGGTGGTCATCATCACCGGCTTCCAGGGCATCGACCCGGACGGCAACGTCACCACGCTGGGCCGCGGTGGCAGCGACACGTCGGCCGTGGCGGTGGCCGCGGCCATGAAGGCCGATGAATGCTTGATCTACACCGACGTGGACGGTGTCTACACCACCGACCCGCGCATCGTGCCGGAGGCGCGGCGTCTGAGCACCATCAGCTTTGAAGAGATGCTGGAGATGTCCAGCCTGGGCAGCAAGGTGCTGCAGATTCGTTCGGTGGAATTTGCGGGCAAATACCGTGTGCCATTGCGGGTCTTGAGCAGCTTCACACCTTGGGACATCGACATTGCCGTGGAAGCCGCATCCGGCACCCTGATCACCTTTGAGGAAGACGAAAAAATGGAACAAGCCGTTGTGGCCGGTATTGCGTTCAACCGTGACGAGGCCAAGATCAGCGTCATCGGTGTGCCCGACAAACCCGGCATCGCCTTTCAGATCATCGGCCCGGTGGCCGATGCCAACATCGACATCGACGTCATCATCCAGAACGTGTCCCACAGCGGCCGCACCGACTTCAGCTTCACCGTGCACCGCAACGACTACGCGCGCACGCTCGAGGTCTTGAAGACCCAGGTTTTGCCCGCCACGGGCGCTGCGGACGTGTTGGGCGACCCCAAGATCTGCAAGGTCAGCATCGTCGGCATCGGCATGCGCAGCCACGTGGGCGTGGCCAGCAAGATGTTCCGCACACTCAGCGACGAAGGCATCAACATCCAGATGATCACGACCAGCGAAATCAAGACCAGCGTGGTGATTGACGAAAAGTACATGGAGCTGGCCGTGCGCGCGCTGCACAAGGCCTTCGACCTTGACCAGGCAACCGTCCCGGTCTGAGTCTGCAAACTGCCTTCGAAAAGGGCCGCGTCTTGCGGCTAGAATGCGGCTCTTCGCCGGAGTCGTGACCGAGTGGCCGAAGGTGCTCCCCTGCTAAGGGAGTATGTGGGCAAAACCTGCATCAAGGGTTCGAATCCCTTCGACTCCGCCAGCGAACCCCCAAACGTCCGAACCTCAGACGCGCAGACGCCCAAGCTCCCGCAAGGGTGTTTTTCATGGCGCGGGGCAAAGCCATCAGAATGCCGACTCCTTCTAACGGGACGGAGGCCGCCTTGGCACTCAGTGACATTGAAATCGCTCGCCTGGCCACGCTGCGCCGCATTGCGGCGGTGGCCAAGGACCGTTTGGGCATTGCCGACGAACACGTCATTCCCTACGGACACTTCAAGGCCAAGCTGGCCTTGCCGTATGTCGAGTCACTGGCCAACCGCCCGATGGGCAAGCTGGTTCTGGTTACCGCGATCAGCCCTACGCCCGCAGGCGAGGGCAAAACCACCACCACGGTAGGTTTGGGCGACGCGCTCAACTACATCGGCAAGAAGGCCGTCATCGCGCTGCGTGAACCCTCGCTGGGCCCCGTGTTCGGGATGAAGGGTGGCGCCACCGGCGGCGGCTATGCGCAGGTGGTGCCGATGGACGACATCAACCTGCATTTCACGGGCGACTTTCATGCCATCGCCCTGGCCAACAACTTGCTGTCGGCCACGTTGGACAACCACATCCACCACGGCAACGCGCTGGACATCGACGTGCGGCGCATCAGCTGGAAGCGGGTGATGGACATGAACGACCGCGCGCTGCGCAACATCACCGTGGGTTTGGGTGGGCCCGGCAACGGCTTCCCGCGACAGGACGGTTTTGACATCGTGGTGGCGTCAGAGGTCATGGCCATTCTGTGCCTAGCCGGTTCCTTGACCGACCTGAAGGAACGCCTGGGCAACATCATCGTGGCCGAGACCCGCGCTCGCCAGCCCGTGCGTGCCCGCGACCTGAAAGTACACGGGGCCATGGCCGTGCTGCTCAAAGACGCCTTGGCACCCAACCTCGTGCAGACCCTTGAAAACAACCCGGCGCTGTTGCACGGTGGCCCGTTTGCCAACATTGCCCACGGTTGCAATTCGGTCATCGCCACGCAGACGGCGCTTCGTTTGGCCGACTACGTGGTTACCGAAGCTGGCTTCGGCGCGGATCTGGGCGCTGAAAAATTCATCGACATCAAGTGCCGCAAGTCCGGCCTGCGCCCGGCGGCCGCAGTGGTGGTGGCAACGGTGCGTGCACTGAAGTACCACGGTGGTGTCGACCTGGGCGATCTGGCCAAGGAAGATTTGACCGCGCTGGACAAGGGGTTGGGCAACCTGGAACGACATTTGAAGAATCTGCAGGGAGTCTTTGGGCTTCCTTGTGTGGTCTCCATCAACCATTTCGACAGCGACACCGAAGCCGAGCACGCGCTGCTCAGGCAGCGGGTGGGCAGCTTGGGCGTGGCGGTGCACACCGCTCGTCATTGGGCGCTGGGAGGGCCAGGCGCCGCCGACCTGGCACATGACGTGGTACGCCTGTGCGACACCCCCAGCACCTTGCGCTTTGCCTACGAAGACGCAGACCCGCTGTGGGACAAGTTGCGCAAGGTGGCCACCCTGACTTACGGCGCTGCCGGCGTGCATGCCAGTGCCGCGGTTCGTGCCCAGATCCAGCGGCTGCAAGAGAGCGGCTATGGGCACTTCCCTGTTTGCATCGCCAAGACCCAGTACAGCTTTTCTACCGATCCCAAACTGCGCTGTGCGCCCAGCGGTCACAGCGTTGAAGTGCGTGAAGTTCGATTGGCGGCCGGTGCGGAGTTTGTGGTGATGGTCTGCGGCGACGTCATGACCATGCCTGGCCTGCCCAAGGTGCCGTCGGCCGAACGCATCGATCTCAACGAGCAAGGCCAGATCGTCGGCTTGTCCTGACACCCTGTTCCGCGCAGAGCCCTTCGCCATGGCCAACAACAGTGCGCGCCTTTATCGCATCGAAGCACTGATCCGATCTCGGGGCCACGTCAGCTTCAAAAGCTTGCTCGAAGAGTTGGAAGTTTCGGCCGCCACCTGGAAGCGCGACCTGGAGTTTCTGCGCAGCCGCATGGGCGCACCCATCGAGTACGACCGCGAGGTCAATGGCTATCGGTTTGGCGCCGACACGGCCGCGGGCGGTCGGCAAGAGTTGCCGGTCCTTTGGTTCAGCGAGTCTGAACTCTATTCTTTGCTGACGGCCCAACAGCTGTTGGCTGGATTGGACAGCGACGGTCTGCTCAGTCGGCACCTGCAGCCCCTGTTGGACCGAATCCATCAGTTGCTGGGAAGCGGGGAGGGCGGTGATTCGACCGACAAGCTGCTCAAGCGCATCAAGGTTATAGCGGCTCTGCGCCGCCCGGTTCCCAGCCGCTTTTTTGAACGGGTCAGTGCCGCGCTGTTGCAACGTCGCCGTCTGCACCTGCGTTACCTGAAGCGGGGCTGCGGTGAAGTCAGCGAGCGCGACGTGTGTCACCTCAACGTCTGGTGCACTACCGAAACACCTGGTACCTGGATAAGTGGTGCCATCGGGCGGACGCCATGCGCCGTTTTGCGCTGGACGCGATGGAGGTAGCTGAAGTCCTGAAACTCAGGACACGAGACCTGGCGATGAAACGTGTGGAAGCCGAGATGGACGCGGGCTATGGCATCTACGCCGGCGGTCAGCGTCAATGGGCTGTTCTGGTCTTCAACCCGCAAGCGGCGCAGTGGGCCAGTCGAGAGGAGTGGCATCCAGAGCAGCAGGGCCGGTGGCTGTAAGCTTGGGTGCGGCGGCGGCGCAGTACAGCGCTTGACCAGGTCCCACGCAGCCTCGTGAAAGGTCAGGTCAAACTGTCAAGCCAACACCCGCAGCGAAAGGTCGACCGCTCGGACGTCCTTGGTCAACTTGCCTACCGAGATGCGGTCTACCCCTGTGGCCGCAATGTTGCGGATGACCTCCAGGTCCACGCCGCCGGAGACTTCGAGCAGCGCTCGGCCTTGGTTCAGTTGCACGGCGGCGCGCATGTCGGCCCATGAAAAGTCATCCAGCAAGACGCTGACCGCGCCTGCCGCCAACGCCTCTTGCAACTCAGCCAGGCTCTCAACTTCAATTTGCACGGAAACCCGGGCGTTCAAGGCACTGGCCGCCATCAGCGCGGGGCCAATCCCGCCAGCAGCCGCGATGTGGTTTTCCTTGATCAAGATGCCGTCCCACAGTGCCAGGCGCTGGTTTTGACCGCCGCCCACGCGAACCGCGTACTTCTGGGCTTGACGCAAGCCGGGCAGAGTCTTGCGGGTGTCCAGAACGGCACAGCCCTTGGGGTTGGGCGAAGCGCTGGCAATCGCCTCCACGTACTGGCGCGTCACCGTGGCCACGCCAGACAGCATCTGCAGGAAGTTCAGTGCCGGGCGTTCTGCGCTCAGCAAGGCGCGGGCGTCGGCTTCAATGTCGCAGACCACGGTGTCAGCCGCCACCCGTTCGCCTTCGTCGACGTGCCAGGACACCTGGGCTGTGGTGTCCAGCGCCACCATGCAGGCCGTGAACCAGGCGCGGCCGCACAGCACGGCGGGCTCCTTGGCCGTGACGCGGGCCCGTGCGCGGCGCCCGGCGGGCACCAGTTGGGCCGTCCAGTCGCACACGCCAATGTCTTCGGCCAGTGCGTCGCGCACATTGCGGGCCAGGGCGGCTTCCAGGGTTTCGTTGTGTTCGGTCACGCGGGCTCCTGCATGGCGATGTCGCCAAGGCAGGATTGTTGCCCGAGCACGCGCCAGTGATCAGCCGGTGTGCACCACCAGGCGGCGGGCGCCTGCAGCCAGGCGCGGCTGCAAGTCAGCCAGGGACACCTCGGCGGCGCCCAGGCGGTAGGGGTTGGTGCCACGTTTGAAAGGCAAGGGCAGGCCTTCCAGCGTCAAGGCCTGCGGGCCGCAGCCGAGCGGGCCCAGGCGGTATTCGATCTCCAGATCCACGCTGCCCAACGGCAGACGCGCCACCAGGCCGTTCAGCGCGGGCGCCAGCACCGGGTCCAGCACCAGCCGGTCGTGGCCGCGCCGCACGCCCAGGAACTGGCCCACGATGAGCCCCAACGCAATGCCCGGGCCGCTGGAATAGACGCGCCAGCCGGCGTCCAGCGCCACCTCGCCCCGCTGCACGCGGCCGTAGTCACCGCTGGCCTCATAGCGGTCTGCAAATGCGGCGTCAGAGCTGGAGAAGTAGCAATTGGATTGGCGCAGGCTGGCGCTGGGCACCACGTCCCGCAGGGCGATCGGGTGGGCTCTGGCCAGCGCTTCAAACAAGGCCGGCGCGTCACCCAAATGGGCCAGCGTCTCGGCCCAGCGCAGGTGCGCATGCATGTACATGACGCCAATCTCGCGGCCGAAGAAGGCGCTGCTTTCCGCGCGTTGGAACAGACTCTGGGGGCCGCCCCGGTAGGGCATGGGGCGGTCGAACAAGCGAGCGCCGTCGGGGCCCATCAGGTGGGTCTGGATCAGGTGGCGCTGCTGTTGCGCCTGCTCCGGGCTCAGCAGGTTTTCAAGGATGGCGTGCATCATGGGCAGCAGGCTGTAGTGCACACCGGTGATGGCGTCACGTGGGTGCAGAAGAAACTGCGCGGGGGTGCTGTCCGGGTGCTCGAAGCGTGCGTAGCCGGTGACCACGCCATCGGCCACCAGCAGGCGCTGGAAGTCGGCAGCCACGGCGGCAGCCTCGTTTTGCAGCGGCTGCGCACGGGCGTGCTGGCCCAGGCTGCGCAGTGCGCGTGCCAGGGTGCTGAGCATCTGGTGGTGCAGCGTCACCGTCCAGGCGCTGCACAGCTGGTCGCGCAGCTTGGGGTCTGCGGGTTGAAGCGAATCGTTCCAGTCGCCATGGCCGTAGGCCGCCAGGTGCGTGCCGGCAATGCGCCGCGCCGCAATGACCTGAAGCGCACGTTCCACGTGCTGCCAAACAGGGCCCACGTCGGCCACCGCGCCAGGGGCGGCATGGAAGCGCACGGGCTCGTCCAGCAGCGCCGCGTCGCCACTGGCCAACAGGTAGCGCGCCAAGCCCAGCAGCGGCCAGAAGACGATGTCGCCATGCGAATCGCCGGCGCGCGTGTGGCGTTCGCGCTCAAAGAACATGAACCACTGCGGCCAGTCGCCGCCCGCGTCTTGCGCTGCAAACACGCGCAGCAGCAGGTCGCGCACGGGCGCCGGGCGGTCCAGGGCCAGCAGCATTTCCAGCGGGCCTTGGCAGACGTCACGCGTGCCCCAGCCACCGCCTGAGAACTGCTCCAGGCCGCGTGGCGCCAGGTAATGGACCAGCGCGTTGTGCAGGTACCAGGGCAGGATGTCATTCAAGCGCTGTAGCCCCGTCGGCGCTGGACCGTGGGGCGGGGTCCATGGCGGCAGTGTCCATTGCGGCAGGAGCGCCAGGGCCTGCGGAGCCGGCGTGTCCTGCACCAGGCGCACGCTCAGGCGCAAGTCGAACTGCCGCGTGGCAGCGCTTTGCACGCAGACCATGGGCTGGCCCAGCGTGGCACCTGTGGGCGTCAGCAGTTCGTCGCCGCCAGTGCGTTCAAACACCGTGCCCGGATCGGGTGCGATCAGGAAACCACCCTGCGGGAATCGGCTGGCCAGTTCGCACGCGGCAGGCACGCCGACAAAGACGCCGCCGCCTTCGGGCCTGCAGGGCAGGGCTTGCGCAGCACTGCCGTCGTCATCGCCCAAGGCCACATGGTGGGTTGCCAGCACACGCAGCGCTTCGCCCTGCAGCACCCGCAGCTGCAGGCTCATCGCGTGCGGCGCGCTGAGGGCACGGCTGGTGACTTCGATCAGGCCACCGGCGTGTTGGTAGATCCAACGGCAGGCGTCGGGCTGCATCTCGAATGCCGAAGGCAGGCCCAGCTGCTGCCAGCCCGCGCCCAGGTCGACGAACAGGCGTTGCCCATGGGCACGGTAGTGCCCCAACCAACTGCGCACGGTGGACAGGCAACGGTTGATGGCCACGTGGCCCTGCGTCAGCATCGAATGGAAGACGCCGCCCATCCACACTGTGGACGTGAGCCCGGTTTCGTCGGGCACCAAGTGCGCGCCGCTGCGCAGCAGATGGCCATGCGGGCGCACGGTGCGCAGTTCTTTGGCGCGCAGCACCACGTGCGCTTCGGCACCGTAGAAAAAAGACAGCAGCGCCCCGCCTTCGCGTTCCTCATGGCGCCGGGCCCTGCCGAAAAGTGCGTCCAGCAAAGCCGTGGACAGTTCGGTGGTCTGCAGCCAAGGCGCGCTGCTGAACAGCGTGTCTGGCACTTTCACTTCTGATGGCTGCACAGGCCAGGCAGCGGGCGCTTGCGCTTCGGGCAGGGCCAGTGCGGCGTCGGCATGGGCCAGGTCGGCATCCGACGTGGCTGCTGCGTGGTCGGCCATCACATGGCCGAAGAAGCCCAGGGCCGCGGACTCGCCGGACTGCAGCGTCACCGCCTGGTCCTGCAGGGCGATGAGCGCGTGCTCATGCTGCAAACGGCGGCCCGGCAGGCCCTCACGCACTCCCAGCGGCAAGCCGCCGGCGCGCACGCCCAGGCCCTGGACCTGCAAGGCGTCGGTGGCAAAGCTCACCGCGTGGCGCAGGGATCCCATCACCAGCCAAGGGTGGCGGCCTGCCACCGCCAGGTTCTGCCGCGCGGCCACCACGCAGCCGAGCTGTGGGTGCTGCAGCGGTGACAGGTCGACGTAATGGCTGACGTAGTACTCATTCAAGCGGATGGACTCATAGGGCGCCAGGCCCACGTCCTGCACCAGCAGCAAGTCCAGCGTCTGCGAATGTGCATGGTTGTTTTCCACCAGCACATGCCAGAACCAGGCCGCTTCGCTGGCCGCTAACCGGCACTGCAACCGGATCAGCAGCCCATGCCAGCGGCCACAGGCTGACCAGACCTGCGGCGACGCACCACCGGCGTCTTGTGCCGTCTGCATGGCCAGAGGCGACTGCGGCCCCAGCAGCGGCACGGCCTGCAATGCACCCTCTGCGCCTTGCAGGCGCAGCCAAAGCTGCGCGCCGCCGGCCTCCAGCGCGGACGCCGGGTGCTGGTTGAGCATCACACCGTGGCCAGAACAGCGCCCCGGCGCACCATGCGGCAGCAGTTCAAAACGC
>JAYVSX010000148.1:0-10314 GCA_043774975.1 Rubrivivax sp. | reverse complement strand
CAAGACCATCAGGATGTGCTGGTCCACCGTGTAGACGTGGAACAGGTCGTGCTGCATGCGCCCCACGATGCGCCGAAAAACCCACAGGTAACGGCCCAGCACGCTGGTCTGGTTCATCAGCCGAAGGGCATGCGTCAGGCCCTTGGGCTGGCGCAGGATGTCCATGAACAGGTCGCGGTTGATGGGGTCGCGCCGAAAGTCGGCGTTCATCACCTTGCGCGCGTTGTACAGCGCCCGCAAGGTGCGTGCGCTGAAACCCTGCAAACCCGGCGTCTGCTCAAAGACCAGGAAGGATTCGAGCACCGCGTGCGGGTTGTCGATGTACAGGTTGTCGTGCACCACCTCGAGCATGCCGCCGCGGTCGAAAAAGCGCGCGTTGATGGGGCGCATGGGGGCGGCTTCTGATCCGTTGACGCGCTCTTCAATGTTGAGCATCAGGATCTGGTTGAGCTGCGTCACCGCATTGGCCGCCCAGTAATAGCGGTGCATCAAGACCTCGCTGCTGCGCTGCTCGTCGGTGGCCTGGTAGCCAAAGGTTTCAGCCACCGCCGTCTGCAGGTCAAACACCAAACGGTCTTCGCGCCGCGACGCCACGGTGTGCAGCCGGGCCCGGATCAGCTTGAGCGTGCCTTCGTGCTTGAGCAGCTGGCTGGCCTCGAAGGCGGTGATCAGGCCGGTGCTGGCCAGTTCGCTCCAGGTCCGCCCCAGCCCGGCAGCGCGTGCCACCCAGATCACCACCTGCAGGTCGCGCAGACCGCCGGGGCTTTCCTTGCAGTTGGGTTCCAGCGCGTAGGGTGTGCCTTCGTACTTCACGTGGCGCTGCTGCATTTCCAGCGTCTTGGCCCGCAAAAAGGCGCGCGGCTCCATGACCTTGGCCTGTGCCTGTTGGAACTGCTTGAACAGGCGCCGCGCGCCGCAGACCAGGCGCGCTTCCAGCAGGGCGGTCTGGACGGTGACGTCGCGCTGGGCTTCGACCACGCAGTCGGCCACGGTGCGCACCGACGAGCTGATCTCCAGGCCGATGTCCCAGCACGAGGTGACAAAGCGCTCGATCGCACCACGCGCGGCCTCATCGGGCTCGGCGGGCAGCAGCACCAGCACATCGACGTCGGAATGGGGGAACAGCTCGCCACGCCCATAGCCACCCACCGCCAGCAACGCTGCCTGCGGCGGCAGGCCGGCCTGGGCCCACAGTTCGGTGACCGATGCGTCAACGTGGCGGGCCAGCGCACGCAGCAACCGGGTGGCGGCCGTGCTGGTGGCGCGGGACTCGGCAAAGTGCCGCAGCAAGGCAGCCTTGCCGTCGCGGAACTGGGCGCGCAGGGCGGTCACGCTGCCCGCAGGCAGGGCGGGCATGGTGTTCAGCTGGTCACAGCCGCGGACATGGCTGCGGTCGATGCCGCGGACGAGGCCACGGCCTGGCCATAGCCCGCCGTCGCAAACGCGGGCGCGGCCGGGCTGCCGGCGCTGACGGTCAAGACCTCGTAGCCGGTCTCGGTGACCAGCACCGTGTGTTCCCACTGCGCCGACAAGGACCGGTCGCGGGTGACGATGGTCCAGCCGTCATAGGGGCGGTTGCCCTTGCGGTCTTCCTTGATGTCGCGCTTGCCGGCGTTGATCATCGGCTCGATCGTGAAGATCATGCCCGGCACCAGTTCTTCCAGGGTGTTGGGCCGCCCGTAGTGCAGGACCTGTGGTTCTTCGTGGAACTTGGCGCCCACGCCGTGGCCGCAGAACTCGCGCACCACGCTGAAGCCGGCGTTCTCGGAAAAAGTCTGGATGGCGTGCCCGATGTCGCCCAGGCGCGCACCCGGCTTGACCTTGACGATGCCCTTCCACATGGCGTCAAAGGTGATCTGGCACAGGCGGCGGGCCGCGATGGTGCCTTCGCCCACCACGTACATGCGGCTGTTGTCGCCATGCCAGCCGTCCTTGATGACGGTGACGTCGATGTTGACGATGTCACCGTCTTTCAAGGGCCGGTTGTCGGGTATGCCGTGGCAGACGACCTCGTTGAGCGACGAGCACAGCGAAGCCGGATAGGCTGGGTAGCCTGCGGGCTGGTAGCCCAGCGTGGCCGGGATGCCGTTTTGCACGTGCACCATGTGGTCGTGGGCCAGGCGGTCCAGTTCCAGCGTGGTGACGCCGGCCTTGACGTGGGGGGTGAGCATGTCCAGCACTTCGCTGGCCAGTCGGCCGGCCAGGCGCATGCCGTCGATCTGTGCGGGGGTCTTGATGGATATGGCCATCCGGCAATTATCCCACCGGCCTCTAAAATGCCGGGTTTTCCTCCCAGCCCGTTTTCGGGACAGCATGAGCACGCCGGGCCGCCCCAAGGGCGAATCCCGGAGTGCGCAGCACGAAGGTACCCCATTGAGCGCGACGCCTCTGAATCTGATGCACTTCGAGGGCGGCAGTGCGCTTTCGACCTTCCGCGCCCAGGCGCTGCTCGTCCGGCTGCAGGCCGTTTGCCCCCGCGTCAGCGCGGTAGCGGCCCGTTTTGTGCACTGGGCTGCCTTTGATGCATCCTTTGGTGCGTCTTTTGATGCGTCTTTTGATGGACCCCCCGACCGTGCCAGCGTCGACAAGCTGCAAGCGCTGCTCAACCATGGCGAGGCCTTCGCCGGTGCGGTCAGTGCCACGCCGGTGGTCGTGATGCCGCGTTGGGGAACCGTGTCGCCCTGGGCCAGCAAGGCCACCGACATCGCGCGCAACTGCGGTTTGCAATTGCACCGCGTGGAGCGGGTCACCGAGTTTCACCTCAGCGTCAAGAGCGGCATGTTGGGCGCCGGCAAGCCTTTGAACCGCGACGAGTTGGCCGCCGTGGCTGCGCTGATGCACGACCGCATGACCGAACAGGTGGCCTTCGAACGCCAAGCCGCCGCGCACCTGTTTGACGGCCGCCTGCCGGAGCCACTGGTCCACGTGGACGTGCTGGGCGCTGGCCCGAACGGTGGCCGAGCGGCGCTGGAGCGCGCCAACCGCGAGTTTGGCCTGGCGCTGTCGGCCGAGGAGATCGACTACCTGGTGGACGCCTTCACCCGGCTGGGCCGCAACCCCAGCGACGTGGAGCTGATGATGTTCGCCCAGGCCAACAGCGAACACTGCCGCCACAAGATCTTCAACGCCCGCTTCACGGTGGACGGTGTGGATCAGCCGCACAGCCTGTTCGGCATGATCCGGCACACCGAAAAAATGTCGCCCCAGCACACCGTGGTGGCCTATGACGACAACGCGGCGGTGATGGAAGGCCACGCGGTGCAGCGCTGGCTGCCACAGGGCTTCACCAACGCGCCGGTCTACGGCGCGCGGCCCGACACCGCGCATGTGCTGATGAAGGTGGAGACCCACAACCACCCCACGGCCATCAGCCCTTTTCCGGGCGCCAGCACGGGCGCGGGTGGCGAAATTCGCGACGAGGGTGCCACCGGCCGCGGCGCCAAGCCCAAGGCCGGCCTGACCGGTTTCAGCGTCAGCAACCTGCACCTGCCCGGCACCCAGGAACCCTGGGAACAGAAGCCGGTGGGCAAGCCCGAGCACATTGCCAGCCCCTTGCAGATCATGACCGAAGGCCCGCTGGGCGGCGCCGCCTTCAACAACGAATTTGGCCGGCCCAACCTGGGCGGCTATTTCCGCGTCTGGGAGCAGGACGTGGGCGGTGTGCGCCGTGGGTATCACAAGCCAATCATGATCGCCGGCGGGCTGGGGGCCATCAGCGCCAGCCAGGTGAAGAAACTGCCCTTCGGCGCGGGCACCTTGCTGGTTCAGTTGGGCGGGCCGGGCATGCGCATTGGCATGGGCGGTGGTGCGGCCAGCAGCATGGCGGCGGGCACCAACACGGCGGCGCTGGACTTTGACAGCGTGCAACGGGGCAACCCTGAAATCGAGCGCCGCGCGCAAGAGGTCATCAACCACTGCTGGGCCCTCGGTGAGCTGAACCCGGTCATGGCCATTCACGACGTGGGCGCCGGCGGCATCAGCAATGCTTTCCCCGAACTGGTGGACGGCGCCGGCAAAGGCGCGCGCTTTGACATGCGCCAGGTGCCTTTGGAAGAAAGCGGCCTGGCGCCCAAGGAAATCTGGTGCAACGAAAGCCAGGAACGTTATGTGCTGGCGATCAACCCCGACCTGATGCCGCTGTTCACGCAGATGGCCGAACGCGAGCGCTGCCCGTACGCGGTGGTGGGCGTCACCACCGACGAGCGTGAATTGATCCTGGAAGACGGCCCCGGTGGCCCGCGTGTGATCGACATGCCGATGGACGTGCTGCTGGGCAAGCCGCCCAAAACCCACCGCGACGTGCAGCGTGTGCAGCGCCTGCAAGCGCCCTTGAACCTGACTGGCGTGAAGCTGGGGCAAGTGGCGCTGGACGTGCTGCGCCACCCCACCGTGGCCAGCAAGCGCTTCTTGGTGACCATCGGCGACCGCAGCGTCGGCGGCTTGAACCACCGTGACCAGATGGTCGGCCCCTGGCAGGTGCCGGTGGCCGATTGCGCGGTGACCTTGGCCGACTTTGTGGGTTTTGCCGGTGAAGCCATGGCCATCGGTGAACGCACGCCGCTGGCGGCCCTGAATGCCCCGGCCAGCGGCCGCATGGCGGTGGGCGAAGCCATCACCAATCTGCTGGCTGCGCCGATCGAGCTGAGCCGCGTCAAGCTCAGCGCCAACTGGATGGCGGCCTGTGGCGAACCCGGTGAAGACGCCGCGCTGTTTGACACGGTCAAGGCCGTCGGCCTGGAACTCTGCCCGGCGCTGGGCGTGGGCATTCCGGTGGGAAAAGACTCGCTGTCGATGCGCACGCGCTGGGGCGACTTGCAGGTCACCGCACCGGTCTCACTGATCGTGACTGCCTTTGCCAGCGTGGCCGACGTGCGCGGCACCCTGACGCCGCAGCTGCAGGCTGGCGACACCACACTGGTGTTGGTCGACCTGGGCGGCGGCCGCCAGCGCCTGGCGGGCAGCATGTTGGCGCAGGTGCTGGGACAGTTTGGTTGTCATCAGCAGGACGGGGTGCCCGACCTGGACGACGCGCAGCAGCTCAAGCAGCTGGTGGCTGCCATCAACACCTTGCGCGACCAGGGCCGCATCCTGGCCTACCACGACGTCAGCGACGGTGGCCTGTGGGCAACGGTGTGCGAAATGGCCTTTGCAGGTCACATAGGCGTGAGCCTGAATGTCGACATCCTGGTCACGCCCAGCGACGGCATCAGCGACAGCCGCGCCGAGGCGGGTGACGCCAAGAACTGGGCCGGGCAGGTCAGCGAGCGGCGCAACGAGCTGACGCTGCAGGCCTTGTTCAACGAAGAGCTGGGCGTGGTCATCCAGGTGCCCACCGCGCAGCGCGATGAGGTCATGGCCACGCTGCGCCAGCATGGCCTGAGCCGCCATGCCCACGTCATCGGCAAGCCCAACAACCGTGCGGCGGTCGAGGTCTGGCGCGATGCCAAATGCCAGTTCAGTGCACCGTTGCAGGCGCTGCACCAGCAGTGGGACGACACCAGCTGGCGCATCAGCCGCCAACGCGACAACCCGCTCTGTGCCGACGCCGAACACCAGGCCGCCGGTCTGCCCGGGGACCCCGGTCTGCACCTGCACTTGAGCTTTGAGACCAGCGAAAACGTTGCCGCACCTTATTTGCACTTGACCAAGCCCCGCGTGGCCATCCTGCGCGAGCAAGGCGTGAATTCGCACATCGAAATGAGTTACGCCATGGCGCAGGCGGGCTTCGAGGCCTTTGACGTGCACATGACCGACCTGCAGGCTGGGCGCACCCAGCTGGCCGACTACCAAGGCTTGGTGGCCTGCGGTGGCTTCAGCTACGGTGACACGCTGGGGGCAGGCGAGGGCTGGGCCCGCAGCATCCTGTTCAACCCGCTGCTGGCCGATGCCTTTGCCGGCTTCTTCAACCGCAATGACACGTTTGGGCTGGGGGTGTGCAACGGCTGCCAGATGTTGGCGGCCTTGGCCAGCATCATCCCCGGCGCCCAGGCCTGGCCCCGGTTCACCCGCAACCGCAGCGAGCAGTTTGAAGCGCGCCTGTCGATGGTGGAGATCTTGGACAGCCCCAGTCTGTTTTTCCAGGGCATGGCCGGCAGTCGCTTGCCGATCGCGGTGGCCCACGGCGAAGGTTTTGCAGACTTCGGCCAACGGGGTGACGCGCAGACGGTGCACCGTGCGATGCGCTTTGTCGACAACCACGGTGCCGCCACCGAGGCCTATCCCTTCAACCCCAACGGCAGCCCCGGCGGCTTGACGGCGGTGACCACCCCTGACGGCCGTTTCACGGCGCTGATGCCCCACCCCGAGCGGGTGTTCAGGAACCTGCAGATGAGCTGGACCTCGGGGCACCGTGACCAGCACAGCCCGTGGACGCGCCTGTTTGGCAACGCCCGCAAGTGGGTGGGTTGAGCGGATGAACACCACCACACCCTTTGTTCACCTGCGCACCCACACCGAGTACTCGGTGGTGGACGGCATGCTCCGCATCGACGACCTGGCCGCCGCCGCGCGGGCCGACGGTCAAGGTGCGCTGGCCATCACCGACCTGAACAACCTTTTTGGTGCCGTCAAGTTCTACAGCGCCTGCCGCAGCCAGGGGGTTAAGCCGTTGATTGGGGTGGACGTGCTGATGGAGCCCAACGGCGGCGAGCTCGGCGGCGACCGCCAGGCCAGCCGCCTGCTGCTGCTGGTGCAAAACACCCAGGGCTATCTGAACCTGTGCGAGTTGCTGGCGCGTGGTTGGGTCAGCAACGCGCAGCGCGCCCAGGCCTGGATCAAGTGGCAATGGCTGCAGGAATTGGGCGCCGGCCTGCTGGCCCTGTCGGGCGGTGACGTGGGCGCGGTGGGCATGGCTTTGATGTCGGGCGAAACCGAGCGCGCCAAAGCGCTGGCATTGCGCCTGGCCGAGTTGTTTCCGGGGCGCTTTTATCTGGAGTTGCAGCGAGCAGGCTTGCCGGCCCACGAGCCGCACGTGCGCGCCGCCGTGCAACTGGCCGCGCAGCTGCAGCTGCCGGTGGTGGCCACCCATCCGGTGCAGTTCCTGGAGCCCGACGACTTTGACGCCCACGAAGCGCGGGTCTGCATTGCCGAAGGCGAGACGCTGGCCAACCCGCGTCGCGCCAAGCGTTTCACGCGTGACCAGCACTTCAAGACCCAGGCCCAGATGCAGGCCCTGTTCGCCGACATTCCTTCGGCATTGGCCAATGCAGCGCAAATCGCCCAACGCTGCAACCTGACCTTGACCCTGGGCCAACCGCGCCTGCCCGACTTTCCAACCCCGCTGGTCGACGGCGAACGCATGCCTATTGAAGCCTATTTCCGGCAGGCTTCGGTTGAAGGCCTGGAGCGGCGGCTGGTCGCGCTCTACCCCGACCCGCAACGCCGCGACCTGGAGCGCGCTCGCTACCGGGAGCGCCTGGACTTCGAGCTCGCCGTGATCGTGGCCAAGGGCTTTGCGGGCTACTTCCTGATCGTCTCGGACTTCATCGTCTGGGCCAAGGAAAACGGCTGCCCGGTCGGACCTGGCCGGGGCTCTGGCGCGGGTTCGCTGGTGGCCTATGCGCTGTTCATCACCGACCTCGACCCGCTGCAATACAACCTGCTGTTTGAGCGCTTCCTGAACCCCGAGCGTGTGTCGATGCCCGACTTCGACATCGACTTCTGCCAGGGCAACCGCGACCGGGTCATCGAGTACGTGAAGGACAAGTACGGACGCTCGGCCGTCAGTCAGATCGCCACCTTCGGCACCATGGCCAGCAAGGCCGCGCTGCGCGATGTGGGCCGCGTGCTGGGCATGGGTTACGGGCATGTGGACAGCGTGGCCAAGCTGGTGCCGGGTCTGCCCGGCAAGACCTACACCCTGGCGCCGCTGCCCTTGCCACCGGCCGAGCCCGACCCGGGCGTGATCTACGTGCGCAAGGAAGTGCCCGAGCTCGAGCAGCGCGAGAAGGCCGAAGAAGAGGTGGCCGAACTGCTGGCCCTGGCCACCCGCGTGGAAGGCCTGGTGCGCAACATCGGCATGCACGCCGGCGGTGTGCTGATTGCGCCGGGCAAGATCACCGATTTCTGCCCGCTGTACCAGCAGCCGGGCAGCGACAGCGCCGTCAGTCAGTTTGACAAGGACGACGTCGAGGCCATCGGCCTGGTCAAGTTTGACTTCCTGGGTCTGGCCACGTTGACCATCCTGGAACTGGCCAAGACCTTCATCCGCGCCCGCCGCAAAGACCGCGCCGACTTCAGCTACGAGAGCCTGCCGCTCAACGATGGCAAGGTCTACAAGCTTTTTTCGGATGGTTTGACCGAAGCCGTGTTCCAGTTTGAAAGCCGCGGCATGCAAGGCATGTTGCGCGAGGCGCGGCCCAACCGCATCGAAGACCTGTTTGCGCTGAACGCCATGTTCCGGCCGGGCCCGATGGAAAACATCCCCAGCTTTTGTGCGCGCAAGAACGGCAAGGAAGAGGTGGTCTACCCGCACAAGTTGCTGGAGCCCGTGCTGGCCGAGACCTACGGCATCTTTGTTTACCAGGAACAGGTGATGCTGGCCGCGCAGAAGATGGCCGGCTACTCGCTGGGCAGCGCCGACAACCTGCGCAAGGCCATGGGCAAGAAAAAGCCCGAGGAGATGGTCAAGCAGCGGGTGGTCTTTCTGCAGGGTGCCACCGACAAAGGCATCGCAGCAGAAAAGGCCAACGAAGTTTTTGACCTGATGGAAAAGTTTGCCGGCTATGGCTTCAACAAGAGCCATGCCGCAGCCTATTCACTGCTGGCCTATCACACAGCCTGGATCAAGGTCCACTGCACGGCGGAGTTTTATGCCGCCAACATGACCATCGAAGCCGACAACACCGACAAGCTCAAGGTGTTGCTGGCCGACGCCAAGATCTTCGGCGTGCGCTTTGATGCACCCGACATCAACCGCGGCACGCACCGCTTCGAGCCCATCGACGACAAGACCGTGCGCTACGGTCTGGGTGCCGTCAAGGGCACCGGGCAAAGTGCCATCGAGGCCATTGTCGCGGCCCGCGAAGGCCGCTCGGGCGAGGGCGGTGGGCCCTTCCACAGCTTGTTCGACTTTTGTGCCCGGGTCGATCGCAAGGCCGTCAACAAACGTGCCATCGAGGCCTTGATCAAGGCCGGTGCATTCGACAGCCTGCACCCCGAAGGCCACGGCGGCCGATCGGCGTTGCTGGCCAGCGTGAGTCTGGCCATGGACTGGGCCGAAACCCAACAGGCCAATGTGCTGCAGGTGGGCCTCTTTGACATGGGCGACACGCACGGCAGCAGCACCCAGGAGCCGGCATTGATGGTGATGCCGGTGTGGGACATCCGCGAGCGCTTGCTGGCGGAAAAGGCGGCGCTGGGCTTTTACCTGTCAGGCCACATGTTTGACGCCTGGAAGGACGAGGTGCGGCGCTTTGCCCGTCAAGCCATTGGCGATTCGGTGGAGAGCCGTGAACCGCAGCTGCTGGCCGGCATCGTCACCGACCTGCGCACCGTCAATGGCCAGCGCGGCCGCGTGGTGATCTTCAAACTGGACGATGGCACCGAGAGCATTGAAGCCGTGGCCAACGACGAGCTGTTTGAGAGCCAGCGCGAACTGATGGCCGAAGACCAGTTGCTGATCATCCAAGGCAAGTTGCAGACCGACCGTTTCAGTGGCGGGCTGCGCCTGAATGTGGCTCAGGTCTGGGACCTGGCCGCAGCGCGGGCGCGCTTTGGTCGCTACCTGAGCGTGGAACTGGGTGGTTCTGTACCGCCGCTGGCAGATGTGCTGAAGTTGTGGCCCGCCAAGCGTGTGGAAAGTGAACACGGGACCGTCGTGCAGGGGCTGAGCATCCGCTTTCGCATCCGCAGGCCTGGCGCGATGGCCGACGTGGAACTGGGCGACGACGCCCGCTTTTGGCCCAGCGATGAGGCCTTGGCGCGGTGGCGGGGCGTGGCGCACGGTGCCGCCGCTTACATTGCTTACGAGTAAGGGTAGGCATCGCCTGCCAACCAAAGGCTTGTGGGCAGCGTTGGACGTTCATCAAAAACCGAAAACGGAGATCTCATGAAGACCACGATCAAGTTTGCAGCTGCGCTGCTGGTGCTGGCGCCGATGTTGAATGCCAGTGCCGCCGAGGTGGGTGTATCGGTGCAGATCAGCCAGCCTGGCGTTTACGGTCGCATCGACATTGGCCGCTTCCCGCAGCCCCAGTTGGTGGTGGCGCAGCCGGTGGTCATCACACGGCCGGTGGTGGTGGTCCAGCAGCCACCACAGCCGGTCTACATGTGGGTGCCGCCTGGTCATCGCAAAAACTGGCGCAAACACTGCGG
>JAYVSX010000147.1:0-3702 GCA_043774975.1 Rubrivivax sp. | reverse complement strand
CGTGCTCTTCGTCGTCAAATTCGTCTTCGAGGTTGTCGCCGTTCGGGTCATCGCCGTGGTCCTCGTCTTCATCCCCGCTGCGTCCCGCCAGTGCCGGTTTGCTGGCCATGTACTCCAGCCCGGCCACCAGGGCCAAAAACCACTCGCCGCGCGGCTCTTTCAACACCGCCTCGACCAGCGGCTGGCTCCAGGGGGCGATGCTCAGGCTTTGTGACAGCGCAGCCCACTCGGGGAAGTTTTCGGCCTCGCGGCCCAGCAAATCGTCCAGCGCGGCCGGTGCGGTGAAACCAAAACCCTGGTGAAACACCACGGCGACCATCTCGGGACTCAGCTCGATCATGCGGACCAGAAATCCCATCTCCTTGCGTTTGTCCGCAAGGCGCTGGCGCAGCACATCATTGCCTTCGGAGTCAAAGGTCAGGTCGTCCAGCTCGGATTGGTAGGCGGAACGCAAATCAAGGAAAAACGGGGAAATGAGCATGAAAACAATCTATCAACGGGGAAAACAAACAAGGCCAGCACGTGGGGGCGATAGCGGCCATGAACAGGGCTGATGGGGCAACCGGCTCTCAGGCTCCATTGATCAGACCCTTGAAATAGGGGTCCCAGATCTCGTGGGCGGTGTCAATGGGGCTGTCGAGCAGGTTGCGGCGGCGGTTGTCGTCGTAGGCCTGGCGTTTGTCGGCATCCGCCAGCACGTCGTAGGCGGTTTGCACGGCCCTGAAACGCTCGGCCGCGTCAGGCGCGGTGTTTTTATCCGGGTGCCAGAACGAGGCTTTCTGCCGAAATGCTTTTTTGATCTCGGCCAACGTGGCAGCGCTGTTCAGGCCGAGGGCGGTGTAGTGGTCGGTCATCAAAGCAATCAAAAGGACCTGCCGGACGGGCAGAAATCTCCAAAAGTCGAACCGCACAGTCTAGCCGATGAAGCCGCTGCGGTGCAAACACATGCCGCCCAGGCGCCTAACGCCAGTCTTCCAGCAGCGGGCGGGTGCGGCTCCAAGCACTGCGCAAAGCCACCAGGCAGGCGCCAGCATCGTCGGGCACGCGGCCCTCGGCGATGGCACTGCGCTCCAGCACGCTGCACAGGTGCTGCACCACCACCGCGCCGACGTGGCCAGACACGCCGCGCAGCGAGTGTGCGGCGCTGATGAGGGCGGCCACGTCGTCGTTGGCCACGGCCTGCTCCAGCGCGCCCAGCTTGACGGGCACTTCCTTGAACAACAGGTTGATGACCTCGTGCGTGATGGTGAACTGCGAGTCGTCAAACTCCCGGAAGTCATTCAGGCGGTCCAGGTCCACCAGCCCACGTGGCATGGCCAGATCGTCGTCGGCTGCACTGGCCAGCAGTGGCCGGGGGGCCGGTGCCGTGGTCGCCAGCGGCGACGACTGGCGTAAAACGGTAGCGGTGCTCACCATCGCTGGGCTGCCTGCCACCGGGCCCACCCCCACCCAGCGCAACAGCGACTGTGCCAACGCCCAGGGCTGCAGGGGTTTGGTGAGGTAGTCAACCATGCCAGCTTCCAGGCAGCGCTGGACGTAATGGCCGGACACATCGGCTGTCAGCGCGATGATGGGGGGCGCTTCCTCGCCGTGCTGCAACACGATGGCCTGTGTGGCCTGGATACCGTCCACACCGGGCATGTGGACGTCCATCAGCACCACGTCGATTTTTTCACGGTGGGCCAGGGCCTGCTCCACCTGGGCGATGGCATCACGGCCGCCATTGGCGGTGCGCACGGTGTAGCCAAACTTGCCCAAAATGGCACACACCACCTTGAGGTTGATCTCATTGTCGTCCACCACCAACACGGTGATGTTGATGCGCTGGGCTGGCCGGGACGGCCCGGCGGACTCCCGAAACTCGGCCTGGGTACCGATGTAACTGTCGCTGCGCGGATGGGCCTCGGTGTCGGGGTCGACCAGCGGGTCGCTGTCCGGCCCCTCCATCGGCATCAGCAGGCCCGGGGCGGTTTCAGCATCCACCAGTGGCGCCGGCAAGAGAAAACGAAACACCGAACCCCGCCCTGGCTCACTGTCGACCTCGAGGGTGCCACCCATCAGGCCAGCCAGGCGTTTGCAGATAGCCAACCCCATTCCGGTGCCGCCATGCTGGCGGCTGATGGACGCGTCCAGCTGCGTGAAGGGCTTGAAAATCTGTCGCTGCTGCGCGGCTGTCATGCCCGAGCCGGTGTCCCTGACCTGCACTTCGAGCGCGGGGGTTTGCGCTGCGTCGTCCATCACGGTGTGGCGGGCCATGACGCGGACACCGCCCATGTCGGTGAACTTGATGGCGTTGAGCGCCAGCGTGGTGACCACCTTGCTGACGCGGCCCGCGTCACCCTGCACCACCCACGGACGCAACGCACCAGAGGCGTCGCGCACGCTACCGGCCACATCGACCGTGAAGTCCAGCCCCTTGTTCAGGGCGGTGTTCGCGGCTGCATCACAGGCCTGATCCATCACCACACGCACATTGAACGGCGCCGGTTGCAGCACCACGTCACCCGACTCGGTGCGGCAGTAGTCGATGATCTCGTCCAGCACCTCCTGCAACTGGTGGTTGGACGCGGTCAAGGCCTCCAGGTAGCCGCGCTGCTCCGGTGTCAGCGGGGTGTCGGCCAGCAGCGCACTCATGCCGGTGGCGCCATTGAGCGGCGTGCGGAACTCGTGGCTGATGACCGCCAAAAACGCCGCCCGGCTGCGCACCGCTGTCAGGGCCAGGCTGGAGGCGGTCGCCAGTTCACTGGTGCGCAGGGCCAGTTCCGCCCGCAAGGCCACCGCTGCGGGTGAGTCCGGCGCGAAGCCTGTGCCATCCAGCGGGTGAAGCGCGTGCGTGTCGTCCGGTGCCAGACCGTCAGCGGGCAGGCGCGGGAGCGACCGGCGCAGCGCCGCCGACAAGCGGTGCAACTCCCGGATAGGGGTGTCACGGTTCACCACCGACACGGCGCCGGGTCCGGACTGTTTCAGGGCGTGGTGGGCTTTTGTCAGGTAGTGCTCGATCTGCCAGATCACTGTGGCGCTGAACAGGCTCAGGCCCGCCAGCAGCGCCAGGCACACGCCCAGCCAGTCGCCCGGCGCCCCAGGTGCGTCCATGAAATCGCGCTCGGGCGCCAGCACCACCAGGTGCCACGGCGCGCCGGACGGCACCTCGATGCGGTGGCGCAAGGCCCCAAAGTCACCTGCGAGCAGATCGGGAGGTTTGACCTTGAAGGTCGGCTCCAACCCACCCCGCGACGTGGCCGGGCCGTCAGTTTTCAGCTCACGCAGCAGCTTGAAGCTGGTCCGTACGATGGCGCTGGCGCTGTCCGCTGCGAGGCGCCGCTGCAACTGCCCCGCGTGCACGCTCACCAGCGACTCCTCGTAGGTGCTGGCCAGCAGGCGCCCGTCGTCATCCACCAGGTAAACCAGGCTGCCAGGGCTGACCTTCAGCGCATTGAGCAGCCGGGGCAGGTGCTTGAGGCCGAGGTCTGCGCCCACCACTCCCACCGACTCGCCAACGTTGCGGTACACCGCCTGCGACAAGGTGACTTCCAGTTGCTCACGGCTTGTGGACCATGCGGCGGTGGACAGCACCCTGGCCGGTGTTCGACGGGCGTCGTCATACCAATGCGGCAGTGTCGATCCGGGGCTGAGGTCGGACCCCACGCCCGGCGGCAAAGGACCGCTGGCACCGAGGCGCCGGGACTCAAACACCTGGGCAGC
>JAYVSX010000146.1:0-3999 GCA_043774975.1 Rubrivivax sp. | reverse complement strand
CTGGTGGACTGGGCCCGTACCTGCGGGTTCCCCGTGGTGGCCGCTGGCCGAGGCCACAAGTGGCTGCCGCACTTTTGCGAGAGCACACCCGATACGGTGTGGGGCAACTACGGGCTGACACCCGAACAGGCGGCACGCGGCGGTCTGAACCCCAAGATGTTCAACAGCTTCCTGGACGGCAGCAAACCCAGCATCGAGTGCACTGCCGTGTCCAACGCCACAGGCTTGGTCGTGCCCAGCAACGGCCTGCTTTACCCGCCTGCCAGCGTGGAAGACATTCCGTTCGTCACGCGGCCCATCAGCGAAGGCGGTGTGCTCGAACGCAAGGGCATGGTTGAAGTCATCTCGAGCCTGGAAGCCGACGGCCGCCAGATTCCGTATGACATCCGCATGGGGGTGTGGGTGACGGTTGAAGGCGAGACCGACTACATCCGCAACTGCTTTGAAGAGTACGACGCCCACACCGACCCCACCGGCCGCTACTTTACGCTCTACAAGCGCTGGCACCTGATTGGCCTGGAGGTGGGCTATTCAGTGGCCAGCGTGATGTTGCGCCGGGAAGCCACGGGTGTGGCCCAAGCCTGGAATGCCGACGTGGTGGCCACCGCCAAACGCGACCTTGCCGTGGGCGAGGTGCTGGACGGCGAAGGCGGCTACACGGTGTGGGGAAAACTCATGCCCGCAGCAGCATCGTTGGCCCTGGGTGGCCTGCCCCTGGGTCTGGCCCACGGCCCACGGCTGGTGCGTCCTGTAAAGCGGGGTCAGAGCCTGAGTTGGGCTGATGTCAGTCAGGACACTGACACCCGCGCCTATCAACTTCGACGGCAGATGGAGCGTGACTTCGCCCCCAAGGGAACCGTGCAAACCGGCTGACCTGAGAGCGGACCGTTGGTCGAGCGCGGCAAGAGAACAGTCTTTTGAAGGTTCAGGCTGCCGCGCCCAGCGACCCTGCGCAACACAGCCAAGGCGTTGCTCAGTACCGACCCGTGATGCCCGCCACGCGCAAGTAGAGATTGGCCGCGCCGGCAACAAAAACACGCTTCGACCACGCACGCAAGCCCGCCCGATACGGGGGCCCGGCCACTTCCGTGGACATCGCAAAGGCCGCGTCGAAGCGAGCCCTGAGCGCGCGGGCGAAGTCCACATCGCGCACCACCACGTTGGCCTCCAGATTCAGCAGCAGGCTCAAGGGGTCGATGTTGCTGCTGCCCACCGTGGCCCACTCCTCGTCCACCACGGCCACCTTGGCATGCAAGAAGGCCGGCGTGTACTCATACACCTGGATGCCGGTGCTTCGCAGTTCGTCGTACAGAACCTGGGCGGCCATGGCCGCAAAGCGATAGTCGATCTTGCCCTGCAGCAGCAGGCGCACGCGCACGCCACGCCGTGCCGCCTTGCGCAAAGCGGCGCGGAAGCCACGGCCCGGATAGAAGTACGGCACGGCAATGTCGACCTGCTGCCGGGCATTGCGGATCGCTTCGACATAGCTGCGTTCGATGGTCCGGCGCTGGCGCAGGTTGTCGCGCACCAAGAACGCCGCGCGCATGGGCTCCACCGTCGGGGTGCCGGCCACGGGAGTTGCCGAGCGCAATTGCCCCAACAAGGCGATGGCTTCCTTGACCGGCCGGTCGCTGTTCACCACCACCCTCGCTTCTTCACGCCAGTCGCGCCGCAAATGAGCGCGGGCCCACATGGCTCGCGCCGTGGCGTGCACCGCCTGCACCAAGGGGCCGCGCACAGCCACCGCAAAGTCCAAGCGGGGGGCGTCGACCCAACCGTGGTTCATGTCGTGGCGGTCGTCGATGAGGTTGATGCCACCCACAAAAGCAATGTCCTCATCGCACACGCACAGCTTTTGGTGAAGCCGACGCAATTGCCCAGGCTGCAGCCAAGCGTACCAACGGTCCAGCGGCCTGAAAACCTCGAACAGCACACCGCTGTCGGCAAACATGGCGCGCACGCGGTCCATGGTGGCAATCGAGCCAAACCCGTCTACCACCAGGTGCACCGCCACGCCGCGTGCTGCAGCCGACTTCAGCGCGTGGGCCACCGATTGGGCACCGGGGTCGTCATGGAAGATGTAGGTGGCCAGCCAAACATCGCGCTGAGCTGCTGCGATGGCGCTGCACATGCGCGGGAACAACGCGTCCCCGCCTTCGAGCAATTCCACCTGGTTGCCACCCACAAACTGGGGAGCAGGTACCTGGGTCCAGCCCATCATCACTTGACGCAGTGTTTCGGCCATGTTGGATCAAGCCTAACCGGGTTCGAGCTCTGCCACCAGCGGCAGGTGGTCTGACATGCGAGCCCAGGTCAAACCGCGCGGGACCAGGGTCGAGCGGCAAGTCAAGCCGCGCAGGTAAAAGCGGTCCAGCGCAAAAACAGGCGCGATGGAAGGAAAGGTGGCCGCCCTGCCCTGCCCGCCACCCGGCGCTACGGCACGCCGCAAACCCAGGGTCTGCATCGGCGCATCAAGCCGTTCGCCCCAGTCGTTGAAGTCGCCCGCCACCACCAGCAGTTCGTTGGCCGGAATTTCTTTTTCGATGAAGTTGGCCAGGCGCTGCACCTGCTGCACCCGCCCACGATGACCCAAACCAAAGTGCACCACCACCGCATGCACCGTGGTGCCGTTCCAGACCACCGGCACGTGCAGGACTCCGCGCTGCTCGAAGCGATGCGCGCTGACATCGTGATGCCCTACATCGCCCATCGGCCAGCGAGACAGCAGCGCATTGCCGTGCTCGCCCCACCGGGTGACGGCGTTGGTGCGGTAGGCCACGTCATAACCTTCAGGTGCCAGGTAATCGGCCTGCCCCTGAGCTGGCCACCCAAAGTGGGTGCGGTCAAAGCGCCGGGCTTCGCGGTGATGAAACAGCCGAACCTCTTGCAGGAAAACCAAGTCGGCATCCAGGGCTTCCACGGCCAGACCCAAGTTGTGGATTTCGAGTCTTTTGCGCAGCCCCAGCCCGCGCACGCCCTTGTGGATGTTGTAGGTGGCCACACGCAAGGCGCCCAAGCCGGTGTAGGGCGGCATCAACGTGGACTGCAAAGGATTCACCGGCGTCATGTTGCCTGACCCACCCGGTGGGGAAGCTGACGAATGGCCTGCGCGTTGCTGGGCGAGAAGCAGCGCTCGGCCGCTGCAGCCCAGGGCAACCAGACATGGGACAGGTGTTCACGGGGGCTCAGCGTGACTGCCACGCAGCCGTCCACCAACAAGCTGAACACGTGTTCCCGGTTCTGGGTCACGCCCGGGGCATAGCGGTGGCGCCAGACCGGATAGATCTCGTACAGGTTCTCCTGCTGCCAGTTCTGCAACTGGCCACCCTGTATGCCGGTTTCTTCCAGCACCTCGCGCCGTGCGGTGTCTGCCAACACCTCGTCTTCAGCGTCCAAGGACCCGGTCACGCTCTGCCAGGCGCCGGGCTTGTCGGCCCGCTCGATGAGCAAGACCTCCAGGTCGGGCGTGTGGATCACCACCAACACCGACCGGGGGATCTTGAACGGCCGCTCTGCCATGGCTGCAGCCGTTGACGCCAAGTCAGCCGGCGGCTTGCGGGTTGCGCAAGCGGATGTGCAGTTCGCGCAACTGCGCTTCGTCGACAAAGCTGGGCGCACCCGTCAGCAGGCACTGGGCGCGCTGCGTCTTGGGGAAGGCGATCACGTCGCGGATGCTCTCAGCACCAGTCATCAACGTGGCAATGCGGTCCAGGCCAAAGGCCAGGCCACCGTGCGGCGGTGCGCCGTACTGCAAGGCGTCGAGCAGGAAGCCGAACTTGATCTTCTGCTCTTCGGGCGTGATGTTCAGCGCTTCGAAGACCCGGGCCTGCACATCGGCGCGGTGGATGCGCACCGAGCCGCCGCCAATTTCCCAGCCGTTGAGCACCATGTCGTAGGCCTTGGAGATGCAGGCACCGGGGTCGGTCTTCATCAGCTCGTCGTGGCCGTCCTTGGGCGCCGTGAAAGGGTGGTGCACCGCGTTCCAGCGGCCGGCGGCCT
>JAYVSX010000145.1:0-2062 GCA_043774975.1 Rubrivivax sp. | reverse complement strand
TGTCGGTTGTCAGGTGGGCACCGGCCTTGCTGGCCGCCCGCAAGAAGGAGTCAATCACGACATAGCCGTACACCGAGAACACGGTGGGGTCTTCGTTGTGCTTGGTCTTGTACTTGTTGGCCCAGAAGCGAACGGGTGCAGATGCATCGTCGGTGTAGGGGTTGACCACGGTCATGGTGGCGTACAGGCCGTTCATGGCCGGCCCGCCCAGCTTGTGGATCAGGTCGGTGTAGGCGGCGCTGCTGCCCATGAAGGTGGGGTTGAAGCCCATGCGGCGTGCGGTGCCAATGGTGCCGATGGTTTCGCGGATGATGGTGCCCATCACGACAAAGTCGCACTGCGAAGAAGCCAGTTTTTGAACCTGCGAAGAAAAGTCGGTGGCGCCGCGCTTGAAGCTGGTCCTTTCGGCCAGCTCCATGCCCAGCGTCTTCAAACCGGCTTCAGCACCGCGCACCACTTCCAGCCCGAACTCATCGTCCTGGTAGATGGTGCAAACCTTCTTGGCGGCCTTTTCCTTCACCAGCTTGGGCAGCGACGTGAGCATTTGGTCGTAGTAGGTGGCGGCAAAGCTGTACTTCAGCTTGTGGAAGGGGTCGTACATTTCCCGCGCGGCGGTGACCGGGAAAAAGTTGATGACGTTTTTCTCAAACTGAACCGGCATGGCGGCCATGTTCTGCGCCGTGCCCAGGTGGCCCACCATGGCAAAGATCTTGTCCTGGTTGACCAGCTTCTGGGCGGCCAGCACGGCGTTTTTGGGGTCGTACTTGCTGTCTTCGACAATCAGCTTGAGCTTGCGGCCATTGATGCCGCCTTGTTCGTTGAGCTCGTCCACCCGCAGCAGCATGCCCAAGCGAATCTGCTTGCCAAAGCCGGCCAGCGGGCCCGACAGGTCTTGAATCGAGCCGAGCGTGATTTCGGTCTTGCTGACGCCTTGGCTTTGCGCCAGGGCGGCGGCGGTGGCCAGAGCCAGCGCGCTGCCGATCAGGGTTTTCATGAAGGTCATCGGGTGTCTCCTGTGGGTGCGGTGAAAAGAAAAACGGGTGCTTCGAAAACGGGCCTGAAGCCAGGGCGTTGACAGGGCTTGTCAGCGGTACATGCTTTCAATCTGGGGTGCGTACTTCTGCTGCACCAGCTTGCGCTTGAGCTTCATGGTGGGGGTGAGTTCTTCGTCTTCGGCGCTGAGTTGCGTGTCGAGCAACCAGAACTTCTTGATCTGCTCGACGCGGGCAAACTTCTTGTTGACGCGGTCCAGCTCGGTCTGGATCAGTGCCTGCACTTCGGTGGCGTGGGTCAGGCTGGCGTAGTTGGAAAACGGCACGTCGTGGTCCTGGGCGTACTTTTCGACGTTTTCCTGGTCGATCATGATGATCACGGTAAGGAAGGCGCGCTTGTCGCCAATCACCACCGCGTCGGTCACATAGGGTGAAAACTTGAGTTCGTTTTCCAGCTCGCTGGGCGTGATGTTCTTGCCGCCGGCTGTGATGATGATGTCCTTCATGCGGTCGGTGATGCGGTAGTAGCCGTCGGCGTCCACCACCCCCACGTCGCCGCTGTGCAACCAGCCGTCGCTGTCAATGGTTTCGGCGGTTTTTTCCGGCTGGTTCAGGTAGCCCATGAAGACGTTGGTGCCGCGCACCATGATTTCGCCCGTGGTCGGGTCGAGTTTGACTTCGTTGTACAGCGCAGCCGGGCCGATGCTGCCGGGCTTCATGTTTTGCGCTGGCACACCGGTGGCGGCGCCGCAGGTCTCGGTCATGCCCCAGACCTCGAGCATCGGCAAACCCAGCGCCAGGTACCAGCGCACCAGCTCGGGCGAAATGGGCGCGGCACCGGTGACCAGAAAGCGCGCACGGTGGATGCCGATCAGCTTGCGCACGTTGTTCAGCACCAGGGCCTGGGCCAGCCTGAACTGCAAACGCAAGGTGCCGGGAATCGGTTGCGCGGTCAGCACCCGTTCGGCCACACGCTGGCCCACACCAATGGCCCAGGCATACGCTGCTTGCTGCAACGGGCCGGCCTCTTTCAGGCCAATCATCACGCCGGAATAGAACTTTTCCCAGAC
>JAYVSX010000144.1:0-8339 GCA_043774975.1 Rubrivivax sp. | reverse complement strand
CCACCCATGGTGCCCGCGCCAATGACGGCCACCTTGGCGATCTTGCGCTGCGGGGTGTCTTCGGGCACGTCGGGGATCTTGCTGGCGGCGCGTTCGCCGAAGAAGGCGTGGCGCAGGGCTTTGCTCTCGCTGGTCGTCATCAGCGCGATGAAGATCTCGCGTTCGGTGAGCATGCCGTCGTCAAACTTTTGCGTCACGCTGGCCTGTACCGCGTCGACGCACTTGGGCGGCGCGGGGAAGTTCTTGGCCATGCCCTTGACCATGTTGCGGGCAAAGGCAAAGTAGGCGTCGGCGTTGTCGTGGCGCGACTTCAGGTCACGCACACGCGGCAGGGCCGCGCCGCTGGCCTTGTGCTCGGCAGCCTTGGCAGCGGCGAAGGCGCACGCGGCGCCCACCACGTCCTCGGTCACGATCTGGTCAAACAACTTTTGGCCGGGCAGGCTGGCCAGGACTTCGCTCTTCACCGGGTCCCCGGTGACGATCATGTTGAGCGCCGTCTCCACACCCAGCACGCGCGGCAAGCGCTGTGTACCGCCAGCACCGGGAATCAGGCCCAGCTTGACTTCGGGCAGCGCCACGTCCACACCCGACGCGGCCAAGCGGTAATGACAGCCCAGGCTCAGTTCGAGGCCACCGCCCATGCACACGCCGTTGATGGCGGCCACCACCGGCTTCGGCGCGTTTTCCAGCAGCTTGATCAGGCTCAGCAGGTTGGGCTCGGCCAGCGCCTTGGGGCTGCCAAATTCCTTGATGTCGGCGCCCCCCGAAAAGGCCTTGCCAGCGCCCGTGATCACGATGGCCACCACCGCAGGGTCGGCCACCGCGCGGTCCACACCTTGGGCCGTTTGCACGCGAGTGTCAAAACCCAGGCCGTTGACGGGTGGGTTGTCCAGCGTGATGACAGCAACGCTGCCGCGGACTTCGTACTTGGCGCCCATGGCGTCTCCTCAAGTCAGTGTGGGTACAGGCAAACAGAAATAGAACGATCGTTCGATTCTAGGGCGGGACAGCGGCTGGCCTCTGTCCCAGCCGTGACAAAGCCGGTGCTCCAGGGTCAGGCGCCAGGGTCAGGCGCCAGGGTCAGGCGCAAGTCCCAGGGTCGGCTAACCAGGCCAGCCTAAACCTCCAGCCATTCCTTGCGAATGTCGGCGTTGGCGCGCAGCTCGGCGGGCGTGCCATCAAACACGATCTGACCATGGCCCATGACCAGGCAGCGGTCGGCCACTTCCAAAGCGATGGTGAGCTTTTGTTCCACCAGCAAGACGCTCAAGCCCCGGCGCTTGAGTTCGCGCAGGTACTCGGCCACCAATTCAACAATCTTGGGCGCCAGCCCTTCGGTGGGCTCGTCGATCATGATCAGCTCGGGGTCACCCATCAGCGTGCGGCACAGCGTCAGCATCTGCTGCTCACCGCCCGACAGCACACCCGCTTCGGTGTGTTGCCGATCCTTCAGGCGCGGGAACAGCTGGTACATGTCGTCAAAACCCCAACGCGGATTCTTGGCCCCGCTCTTCTGTCCCAGCAGCAGGTTCTGATGAACCGTCAAGGTGGGAAAGATGTCGCGGTTTTCGGGCACGTAGCCCAGGCCCGCGTGCGCAATCTGGAAGGCCTTCTGGCCCATCAGCTGCTGGTCCTTGAACTGCACCGTGCCGGCACAGTCCACCAAGCCCATGATGGCCTTGACGGTGGTGCTGCGGCCCGAACCGTTGCGGCCCAGCAAGGCCACGATTTCACCAGGGCGCACATCGAAAGTGACACCGTGCAGCACATGGCTCTTGCCGTAGTAGGCGTGCACGTCCTTGAGGGTCAGCATGTCAGTGGCCCGCCCGTTCAACCTGGGCGTCGGCCTGCGACGAGCCCAGGTAGGCTTCCTTGACGCGCTCGTTGGCGCGCACCTTCTCGGGCGTGTCGAAGGCAATCACCTCGCCGTACACCAGCACCGCGATCTTGTCGGCCAGGCCAAACACCACGCCCATGTCGTGCTCCACCGTCAGCAAGGTCTTGCCCACCGTGATCTCACGAATCAGGTTGACAAAACGCGCCGTCTCGCTGCGGCTCATGCCCGCCGTGGGCTCGTCCAGCAGGATCACGCTGGCACCGCCGGCGATGGTCAAGCCGATTTCCAGCGCTCGCTGCTCGGCGTAGGTCAGGTTCATGGCCAGCACGTCGCGCCGCTTGTCCAGCTTGATCATGTGCATGACCTCTTCGGCGCGTTCAATGGCGTCCTTGGCGTCGGCCAGAAAGCGCCAGAAGCTGTACTTGTAGCCCAGGCTCCACAACACCGCGCAACGCAAATTCTCAAACACGCTGAGGCGTGTGAACAGGTTGCTGACCTGGAAGCTGCGGGCCAGTCCCAGGCGATTGATCTCATAGGGCTTCAAGCCGTCCAGCTTTTGGCCGTGCAAGGTGATGTCACCCGATGTGCTGCCAAAGCGCCCGCTGATCAGGTTGAACAAGGTGCTTTTTCCCGCGCCGTTGGGGCCGATGACTGCAATGCGTTCACCCGAACGAACCTGCAGGTTGGCGCCGCGGATGATCTCGGTCTTGCCAAAGCTCTTGCGCACGTCGCGCAGTTCAAGCGCAAATTCAGACTGGGGCGTGTTCACTGGACTACCCTCCGCGCTGCGCGCTGCGGGATGAGCGCTAGGGAGCGGCCCGGCGCGCTCATACGGCGACCTCGCGCTGCTTGATCTGCGCTTCAATCTGCTCTTGGGCCAGGTTCCACTGGGCTTTGAAGCGGCGCCGCGCCCACTCAAACAACGCCAAGCCCAGCGCCACCAACACGCCGGCGACCAGCCAGCTGCCCATGCCCTGGGCATCGACGGTCAGGCCCAGGAACTTCATCTTCGACCCCAGGGCCTCGTTGAGTTGCAGGTGGTAGAGCATCTCGATCATCACCGACACGCCAGCCAAGACCATGGCCGATGTCAACACCAGCGCCAGGTATGAACCCAGTAAACCGCGCAACTTGCCGAACGAGGCCACGCGCAGGTTCATCATGATCAGGCTGCTGATGCCGCCCGGGGCGTACATCACCATGAAGGTGAACACCAGGCCCAGGTAAAGCAGCCAAGCCTGGGTCAGCTCGGACAACAGGACCAGCGCCAACACCATCAACACCGCACCGATGATGGGACCAAAGAAAAACACCGCGCCACCCAGAAACGTGAACAGCAGGTAGGCGCCCGAGCGCTGCGCGCCCACCACCTCAGCAGTCACGATCTCGAAGTTCAGCGCCGCCAGACCGCCCGCAATGCCCATGAAAAAGCCGCTGGCAATGAAAGCAAAGTAACGCACGTACTGGGTGTTGTAGCCGACGAACTCGACCCGCTCTGGGTTGTCGCGCACAGCATTGAGCATGCGACCCAAGGGGGTGCGCGTGAAGGCAAACATCAGCGCCGTGCAGATGAAGGTGTAGATCGCAATCAGGTAGTAGAGCTGGATCTGGGGCCCGAAGGTGATGCCCAAAAACGGCTGGCCAACAACCCGGTTGCCGCTGATGCCGCCTTCGCCACCAAAAAAGCCAGGGAACATCAACGCCATGGCCGCCACCAGTTCGCCCACGCCCAAGGTGATCATGGCAAAGGGCGTGCCGGCTTTTTTGGTGGTCACAAAGCCCAGCAACACGGCAAACAAGGCGCCAAAGCCGCCCGCGACCAGGGGCACCAGGCTGACCGGCAAAACGATCTGACCCTTGGAGGCCATGTTCAACGCATGCATGGCAAAGAAGGAACCCAGCCCCGAGTACACGGCATGACCAAAGCTGAGCATGCCGCCCTGGCCCAGCAACATGTTGAAGGCCAGACAGGCGACGATGGCAATGCCCATTTGCGACAGCATGGTCAGCGACAAGCTGCTGGCCCACAACAAGGGCGCCACCAGCATGATCAGCGCATATCCGCCCCAGACCACCCAACGCCCCACGTTGCGCTGGGGGGCGGCCTTGCTCAATGTGAGGGTTGTGTTCATCAGCCCTCCCGGTTGCCGAACAGCCCCTTGGGGCGGAAGATCAAAATCAAGACCAGGAACAGGTAAGGCAGGATGGCCGCCACCTGGCTGGTCTTAACGCTCCAGACCACGTAGCCAAAGCTGTCGGGGGTGAGGTTCAGCCCCACCAGTCGCAGCAGGTCCAGCACCGACTTGTCGCTGCCAACCGCAAAGCTTTCAATCACGCCCAAAGCCACCGAAGCCACAAAGGCCCCGGCCAGCGAGCCCATGCCGCCGATGACGATCACGGCAAAGACCACCGCGCCCACCGCCAAGGCCATCGACGGCTCGGTGACCCGCAGCGCCCCGCCAATGACCCCTGCCAGAGCGGCCAGCGCGGTACCACCGCCAAACACCATCATGAACACCCGCGGCACGTTGTGCCCCAGGGCCTCGACGGCGTCGGGGTGGGTCAGTGACGCCTGAATCACCAGCCCGATGCGGGTGCGGGTGAGCAGAAACCACACCGCCACCAGCATCAACACTGCAACGCCCATGCCAAAGGCACGGAAGGCAGGAAAGGTGGTGCAAACCGCACCCGCCGTGCTGGCGCAAACCCCGGGTGGCGCGCCCCATGCGAATTGCAGTGCCGTTGGCAGGTCCACCACGGTGAACATTGGCCCTTGCAGCGACACCGGCGGCTGGAAATTAAGCGCCTGGCGGCCCCAGATCAGACCCACCAGCTCCAGGATCAGGTAGCTCAACCCGAAGGTGATCAGCAGTTCCGGCACATGACCAAACTTGTGCACCCGGCGCAGCGCATAACGCTCAAAAGCCGCCCCCATGGCGCCGACGATGGGCGGCGCCAGCAGCAGCCCCCACCAAAAACCCACCACCTGGGTGATCGAGTAGGCCACGTAGGCCCCCACCATGTAAAAACTGGCGTGGGCAAAATTCAGCACGCCCATCATGCTGAAGATCAGGGTCAGGCCTGAAGCCAGCATGAAAAGCAGCAGACCCACGGACAAGCCGTTGAGCAGCGAGATCAGGAAGTAGGAAATGTCCATGCGGGGTCCGGGCCTGACATTGGCGGGGGCATCACCAAGAAAACCAGCGCGGCACCGGTCCACCCGGTCGCCGCGCTGCCCTTAAGGAAGCGGTTCGGCTGGGCTCAAACTCAGGCCGGCCGTTTCATCTGGCACGACGTGGGCGTGCTGGAAATGTAGGACGGCATGGCGCGCACTTCCTGGAAGTTGAAGCCGGTGTTTTCGACGCTGTACTTGTTCTTGGCGTCCACCTTGCGCCATTCGGCGATGTACAGCGGCTGCTGCAACTGGTGGTCGGTCTTGCGCATCTCCAACTCGCCCGTCAGGCCCTGGAATTTGATGCCACTCATGGCCTTGGCCACCGCCACCGGTTCCACGCTCTTGGCTGCGGCCATGCCAGCCGACAGCAGCCCCAGGGCCGAGTAAGTCTGGATGGTGTACCAATCGTCGTTGAATTTGGCCTTGAAGGCGTCTTGAATTTGCGCCATCTTGCCCGGCACGTTGTTGTGGCCAATGGCCACCACACGCACCTTGCCACCCACGCCTGCGGCCATGGCCGTTGGCACGCCGCTGGTCTGTGCGTAGTAGGTGTAGAAGTCGGCGTTCAGGCCTGCGTCCTTGGCGGCCTTGACCAGCAAGGTCAAGTCCTGGCCCCAGTTGCCGGTAACCACCGAATCGGCGCCGCTGGCCTTGATCTTCGCCACATAGGGCGCAAAGTCCTTGACCTGACCAATCGGGTGCAGATCGGAACCCACGATCTGGACGTCGGGGCGCTTGCGGGCGATGGCTTCGCGGAAGAACTTTTCCACCTGCACACCGTGAGCGTAGTTCTGGCCGATGACGTAAACCTTCTTCACCGAGGCCTGGTCTTTCATGTAGCTGGTCAGGCCCTCCATCTTCATCGACGTGTCCGCATCCAGCCGGAAATGCCAGAACGAGCACTTGCTGTTGGTCAGGTCAGGGTCCACCGCGGCGTAATTCAGATAGACCACCTCTTTGCCCGGGTTGCGCTCGTTGTGCTTGGTCACGGCGTCGGAAATGGCACCGGCCGCCCCCGAGCCGTTGCCTTGGGTCACGTAACGAATGCCCTGGTCAATGGCGGCCTTCAAGCTGTTCAGGCTTTCTTGCGGCGAGCCTTTGTTGTCAAAGGCGACAAATTCAAACTTCACGCCGGCGGCGTTCTTCTTGTTGAAGTCTTCGGCCACGAACTGGTAGCTCTTGAGGATGTTTTGCCCGATGTTGGCGAACGGGCCCGACAGCGGGTCGATGAAGGCGATCTTCACCGTCTGCCCGGCCTGCGCAAAGGCCACGCCAGTGAAGAGGGCGGCCGTTGCGGCCACGGTGGTGCCAAAGAGGCGGTGGGTGAACTTCATGGGGTGGTCTCCGTGTGGACAAGGATGCAAATGCGCGAAGGTAGCGCAAGACAAAGGCCCTGACCCTCAGTGACTACCCCGAAGCCCCTGTCGCGGCCGAGACAAAACCCGCTGGCAAGGCCCCCATTCCACCAAAGTCTGTGCCATTGCCCACAATGGCGGCACCCAAACCCTGGCAAGCAACCCGCTGCGACCTGCTGCAACCCAGCCGAGTGAACTTGCTACCGCCCTGAAAACGCCCCGCCAACAATGAACGCCCCCAGCAAGCCCCACGACCACAACGACCCACGCTACGCGGTGAAAAAAACCGACGAAGCCTGGCGCGAACAACTCGACCGCACCCAGTACGAAGTGGCTCGCCACGCGGCCACCGAACGCGCCTTCACCGGCAAGTACTGGGACCACTTTGACAACGGCCAGTACCTTTGCGTGGGTTGCGGCACCCCGCTCTTTGAGAGTGGCACCAAGTTCGACGCCGGCTGCGGTTGGCCCAGTTACTGGGAGCCCATCAACAGCCAGGTGGTGGAGCGGGTGCGCGACGTCGGCCACGGCATGGTCAGGGTCGAAGTGCGCTGCAACCAGTGCGGCAGCCACCTGGGGCATGTCTTTGAAGACGGGCCCGAACCCACGGGCGAGCGTTTCTGCATCAATTCGGCGGCCATCAACTTCAAGCCGGAATCCACATGACGGCGCTGGAGATCGAGCACTGCCTGATGCAGGCCCTGGCCCCGACGGCGTTGCAGGTCCAGGACGACAGCCACCTGCACGCTGGCCATGCCGGGGCCCGCGAAGGGCGCCATTTCACCGTGCACATCCGCAGCCAGCGGTTCGAAGGCCTGAACCGGGTCGCGCGGCACCGCCTTGTGTATGATTCTTTGGGTTCTTTGGCCGCTCAGGGCATTCATGCGCTGGCCATCCATGCCAAGTTGCCCGATGAAGCCTGACGCAGCGGGACAAGAACGCACAAGCACGCACAAGCAGGTACAGACACGCACAAGCGCCCTGTCAGCCCGCACGCTGGCAGCAGCGTTGAATTCACCAGCCAGCCAGCCCGGTTGGCTCCCCCCGCCCCTTGAAAGACCTTTGTCCATGAAGCTGAAGACTCCTGCCGCCCATGCGGCCCTGGTTTTGACCCTGGCTGCCTTGCTGGCGCCCTTGTCCGGCCACGCCCAGAACATCGCCCTGGTCAATGGCAAGCCGGTGACCAAAACCCGCCTCGACGCGCTGATCAGCCAAGCCCAACGGGGCGGCCAACAAGTGACGCCCGAGATCCAGCAACAGGCACGCGACCAGGTTGTGCTGCGCGAGATCTTCTCCCAAGAAGCCGAACGGACTGGCATCGCAGCCAGCGCCGACTTCCGCACCCAAATGGAACTGGCGCGCCAAAGCATCCTGATCCGCGAGCTCTTCGAATCCCACCGCAAGAAAAACGCCGTCACCGATGAGGCCGCCAAGGTCGAGTACGACAAGTTCAAGGCCCAAGCCAGCGGTGTTGAGTACCAGGCCCGTCACATCCTGGTGGAAAAGGAAGACGAGGCCAAGGCGCTGCTGGCCCAGATCAAGGCTGGCGCCAAGTTCGACGAACTGGCCAAGAAGCACAGCAAGGACCCGGGTTCTGGCGCCAACGGCGGTGAGCTCGACTTTGCCAAGCCCGACAGCTATGTGCCTGAGTTTGGTGCCGCAATGGCCAAGCTGAAGAAAGGCGAGATGACCGAAACGCCGGTCAAGACGCAGTTCGGCTTTCACATCATCCGCCTGGACGACGTGCGCGAAGCCCAGATCCCCAAGTTTGACGAGGTCAAACCCCAAATCGTGCAGCAGTTGCAGCAGCAGAAACTGTCAGAGTTTCAGCAGGGTCTGCGGTCCAAGGCCAAGGTCGAGTAGAACGGCTCCCCTGTCCTGCAAAAACGCGGCTTCGGTCGCGTTTTTTGTTTTGCGCAGAAGTTTTAACAGCCAAATTGGGCTTTGAACCGGATCACGCCAGCAGGGTGCT
>JAYVSX010000143.1:0-8630 GCA_043774975.1 Rubrivivax sp. | reverse complement strand
AGGCGGGCGTGGCAACACAGAAGTCGGCACCCAAAGCGTCCATCAGCGCTTCGGTGACCGGGCCGATGTTGCCCTGCGCGGTGCTGTCAAAGGTGGAACAGACCTTGAAGACCACCTGCTGTGCACCACAGGACTGCAGCCACGACAACGCCGCCAGCGACTGGGCCACCGCGTCGGCCGCGGGTACGGTGCGCGACTTCAGCGCCACCACCACTGCGTCGACATCCGCGTTCAGGGCGCCAGCCGGCACCCCGATGGTCTGCACCACGCGCATGCCGGCACGCACCAGGTTGTTGGCCAGGTCGGTGGCGCCGGTGAAGTCGTCGGCAATGCAGCCCAGCAAGATGCGCTTCACGTGCAGCCCAACTTCACCGGTAGACCAGGTCGCGCAAGGTCAGCGACAAGGCCGGCGACAAGGCCAGCACATAGGTCACCACCATCAGGCAGGCAAACACCACCGCCACGGTGCGACGGGTTGGGGTCATGGGGTGTCTCCGAGGCTCAAGTTGAACGTGAATGAACGGGGGGCGGGACGGGGTCGTGCCGGCCCGGCTGCAGCCAGCCGACATTGTTGGCCGCCGGCGGCGCTGTGCTTATCCTGGCTTGCCCGGGTGTGGTGCAGGGCTGGGCAGTTGGATGCCGGGGAAGATCTTGATCACCGCGCTGTCGTCTTCGCGCGCAAAGCCTGCCGTGCTGGCCTGCATGAACATCTGGTGCGCGGTGCTGGAAAGCGGCAACGGGAACTTGCTGGCCCGCGCCATGTCCAGCACCAGGCCCAGGTCCTTGACAAAGATGTCCACCGCAGAAAGCGGCGTGTAGTCGCCGGCCAAAACGTGGGCCATGCGGTTTTCAAACATCCAGCTGTTGCCGGCGCTGTGGGTGATGACCTCATACAAGGCCGCCGCATCCACACCCTCGCGCAGCCCCAGCGCCATGGCTTCGGCGGCGGCAGCAATGTGCACGCCCGCCAGCAGCTGGTTGATGATCTTGACCTTGCTGCCTGCGCCGGCGCTGTCGCCCAGCCGGTAGACCTTGGCGGCCATGGCGTCCAACAGCGGTTGCGCCACGGCGTAGGCCTCGGGCCGGCCGGCCGTCATCATCGTCATCTGGCCGCTGGCGGCCTTGGCCGCGCCGCCGGAAATGGGCGCGTCGATGTAGAGCAGGCCCAGCGTTTGCAGTCGTGCTTCCAATGACACCGACCAGTTGGGGTCGACGGTGGAACACATCACGAACACGCTGCCGGGCTGCATGCTGGCGGCACAGCCCGGTGTGCTGGCGTCACCAAAAAGCACGCGCTCGGTCTGGGCCGCATTCACGACCACCGACACCACCACGCGGCACGCGGCACCCAGATCGGCCAAGGTCGCGCAGGCGGTGCCACCGCCCTGCGCAAAATCTTCGGCCACCCCGGGCAGCACGTCGTAGACGTGTGGCAGATGGCCGGCACGGCGCAGTGAATGCGCCATGCCCCTGCCCATGGCGCCCAGGCCAACCAGCCCCACGGCGATTGGGTTTGGGGATGGTGCTTGGCTGGTGTTCATGGTGCGTTGGGTGTGAAGCGGAAGGGAGGCAAGCGGGGCCGCGAGCATAGACCAGCCCTGCCCGCTCAACCCCGTTCAACCCGGTTTGGGCGCCGGCAGGAACAAGGCTTGCAAGTCGGACAGAAAGTCGAAACCGCGCACGCTGGCCTGGACATGGCCGCTGGCCTCGTCCCACTCCAGCAGGCCCCGGTCCCGCGCCTGCGCCAGGGTCAATTGCACGGCAGACAGCGGCAAGCCCGTGGTCTGGGTGAAGCGCGACAGATCGAAACCATCCTTCAACCGCAGCGCGCCCAGCATGTACTCAAAAGGCAGGTCACGCCGCGCCACTTCGTGGTGGTTGCTGACCGCGTTGCCCGCCAGTGCGTGCTGCATGTAGGCCGCCGGCTCACGCCAGCGCACCTGGCGCAGCACGCGGTGCGGGAAGCTCAGCTTGCCATGCGCACCGGCGCCAATGCCCAGGTAGTCCCCAAACTGCCAGTAGTTCAGGTTGTGGAAACAGCGGTGACCTTCACGCGCAAAAGCCGACACCTCATAGCGCTGCAGGCCGCAAGCCGCGGTGCGCTGGGTGATCAGGTCCAGCATGTCGCTCGCCAGGTCGTCGTCGGGCAGCGCGGGCGGGTGCAGCGCAAACATCGTGTTGGGCTCGATGGTCAGGTGGTAGATGGACAAATGCGGCGGCTCGTACGACAGCGCCTGGTCCAGCTCCACACCCAACTGCGCCAGCGTCTGGCCAGGCAAGGCGTACATCAGGTCGATGTTGAAGGTGTCAAAGGCCTCGCGCGCTTCCAGGATGGCGGCCTTGGCCTGCGCCGCGCTGTGCACCCGCCCCAGCCGCTGCAGCGCGCTGTCGTCAAAGCTCTGCACGCCAATCGACAGGCGGTTGACGCCTGCTGCCCTGAAGGCCTTGAAGCGCTCGCGCTCAAAGGTGCCCGGGTTGGCTTCGAGCGTGATTTCTGCACCCGGCTCCAGTGGCAGGCGGGCGCGGATGTCGCTCAACAGGCGGTCGATGCCCGCCGGCGAAAACAAGCTGGGCGTGCCGCCGCCGATGAAGATGCTGCTGACCCGGCGGCCCCAGATCAGCGGCAGGCTGGCTTCCAGGTCGGCACACAAGGCGTCCAGGTACTGCGCCTCGGGCAGGTCACCCAAACGCTCGTGGGAATTGAAGTCGCAGTAGGGGCACTTGCGCAGGCACCAAGGCAGGTGCACGTACAGCGCCAGGGGCGGCATGGCGCCCAGCTGCAAGGTGCCAGGGCGCAGGTAGTGGTCCACTCCGGGCAGGGCTGCTGCCGGCGCTGAGACCGGGCTGATCTTCACAGTTTCCACACCTCGCGCAGCAGGGCCCGCATTTGCGCCATCGCGCGGGCCCGGTGGCTGTGCTGGTTCTTGAGCTGCGCGTCCATTTCCGCCACGCTACAGCCCAGCTCGGGGATGAACATCAAGGGGTCGTAGCCAAAGCCGTGCTGACCTTGCGGCGCCTGCAGGATGCGCCCGGGCCAACGCCCCACGGCCACCAGGGGCTGCGGATCCTGGGCGTGGCGCACCGCCACCAAGGTGCTCAGGAAATAGGCGCTGCGGTCAGCGTGCTGGGCCAACGCCTGCAGCAGCTTGCCGTTGTTGGCAGCGTCCTGCCGCTGGCGGCGCGCTTCGCGCGCGTCATCCGCGTCACCCGGCTGGGCGGGCAGTTCGCCAGCGTAATGGGCCGAGATCACACCCGGCTGCCCGGCCAAGGCATCCACGCACAAGCCCGAGTCGTCGGCGATGGCCGGGCCCTGCGCTGCAGCGGCGGCGTGGCGGGCCTTGGCCAGGGCGTTTTCGACAAAGGTGATGTGCGGCTCGTCGGCCTCGCCAATGCCCAACTCGGCTTGTGCCACCCATTGCACCTGCAGGTCGGACAACAGGCTGCCCAGTTCGCTGAGTTTTTTGGCGTTGTTGGAGGCCAGAACCAGCCGCATGGTCAGACGCCCAGGGCTTGATGCTGCAGGGCCACCAACTGGCGAATGCCCTGGTCGGCCAGGCCCAGCAACTGGTCCATCTCGGCACGTGTGAAGGGCGCGCCTTCGGCCGTGCCCTGCACTTCGACAAAACCACCGGCCGCGGTCATCACCACGTTCATGTCGGTGTCGCAGGCCGAGTCTTCGGTGTATTCCAGGTCCAGCAGCGGCACGCCCTGCACCACGCCCACTGAAATGGCGGCCACAAAGTCGCGAATCGGGCTGGCGCCAATGCGGCCCTGTGACAGCAGCCAGGTGACGGCGTCGTGGGCCGCCACGAAAGCCCCGGTGATGGCCGCCGTGCGGGTGCCGCCGTCGGCTTGCAGCACGTCGCAGTCAAGCGAGATGGTGCGTTCACCCAGGGCCTTCAGGTCAAACACCGTGCGCAGGCTGCGCCCGATCAGGCGCTGGATTTCTTGCGTGCGCCCGCTTTGTTTGCCGCGTGCGGCTTCGCGGTCGCTGCGGGTGTGGGTGGCTCGCGGCAGCATGCCGTACTCGGCCGTCACCCAGCCCTGGCCGCTGCCACGTTTGTGCGGCGGAACCTTTTCCTCCACCGAGGCCGTGCACAGCACCTTGGTGTGGCCAAAACTGACCAGCACCGAGCCTTCTGCATGCTTGGTGTAGTGGCGCTCGATGCTCACCGGCCGCAAGGCGTTGGCGAGTCGGCCGCTTGATCGTTCAAAGCTCATGGGAAATCCTCGAAGGTAGGGTGGGCAGTGCCTGCCCCGCGCGGCGACGCTTCAACGGCGCTTGTTGCTGCTGCGCTGGATGGCCTCGTTGATCTCGCGGATGGAGCGCTCGATCTCGGCGTCGTCCATTTCGTCACTGCTGGCGTCGGCACCCAGGCTGGCCTGGATGGTGGATGCAAAAACGTCGTCGCCCAGCTGGTTGGTGGAGATGCCCGCCACGCTGTCAACGTCTTCGGCGGCTTCCCACTCCACCGCCAGCACGGTGACGTTGTCGCTTTTTTCGCCGGCGGAACGCAAGGCTCGCTCCACCAGTTCGGGCACCGCGTCTGAGATGGGCCGGTTGGCCAGGATGTCGGTGATGATGTTGTCACTGACGCTGCCCCACAGGCCGTCGGAACACAGCATGACCTTGTCGCCCGGCTTGACCAGCAGCGGGCCGGCGGTGTCCACCACCGGCTTGCCCGGGCTGCCCAGGCAGGTGACCAGCACGTTGCGGTTGACCTTGTCGCTCATTGGCACGACCTGGCTCAGCGTTTGCTGCAACTCAGAATAAGAATGGTCGCGTGTGCGCGCCACCAGTTTGTCGCCGCGCACCAGGTACAAACGCGAGTCACCGCAGTGGGCCCAGTAGGCGGCATTGCCCTGCAGCAGGCAGGCCACGATGGTGGTGCGTGGGGTGTCGAGCAAAGCACGCTCGGTGGCGTAGCGCAGCAGTTGGTGATGACCGGCGACGATGGCGTCGTGCAAAAACCGCAGCGGCTCACTCAAGCGCGGTTTGGCCTCGCGCTGAAAGTGGGCCGACAGCGTTTGCAAGGCCAGTTGCGACGCCACCTCACCTTCGGGGTGCCCGCCCATGCCATCGGCCAGTGCAAACAGGCCCGAGTCCCGCGTGTAGCAATAGCCCATGCGGTCTTCGTTTTTCTCGCGGCCACCCCGGCGGCTGACTTGATAGACAGAAAAGCGCATGAGGTTTTGGGGACCTTGAGGTCAGGGCTTGGTGCCGGTCTTGATGGTCTCAAGCTGCAGCTTGAGCCGTTCACCAAAACTCAGCTTGGTGTAGCGACGCTCGGTCTCGCGGGACAATTCCTTTTGCAGCGCAAAGACACTCTGCGGTCGGCTCAGGGGGTCCAGCGACATGCACCACTCGGTCACTTCGATCAGGTTGTCGGAGTAGACATTGCGCAGGCGCGACAGGCTCAAGGCCAGGCGGTCTTTTTCCAGGCGCTGCGGCGCGTCGTTGGGCGGGTAACCCTGCATGCACGCGTAAATGCAGGCGCCCACGGCATAGATGTCGGTCCAGGGGCCCAGGGTGCCGTCGCGCCGGTACATCTCGGGCGCGGCAAAGCCGGGCGTGTACATCGGGCGGATGAAGTTGCCTTCCTTGGACAGCACTTCGCGCGCAGCACCAAAGTCCAGCATCACCGCCTTGTTGTCGTTGGTGACAAAAATGTTGGCCGGCTTGATGTCCAGGTGCAGCATCTTGTGCTGGTGCACGATGCGCAGGCCACGCAAGATTTCGTCGAACAGGCTGCGGATGGTGCTTTCGCGAAACACCTTGTCGCGCTTGAGGTCGCGCGCCGTGACGATGAAGTCCTGCAGGGTGTCACCCTGCAGGTAGTTCATCACCATGTAGACGGTTTCGTTCTCGCGGAAAAAGTTCAGCACGCTGACCACACTGGGGTGGCTGATTTGAGCCAGCGAGCGGCCTTCTTCGAAAAAGCTCTTCAGTCCCAGGCGGTAGAGCGGCTGTTTGTCGGGTTTGACGCGCGGCGTCAGTTCACCGGTGGAGCGCTCGGCCAATGATGCCGGCAGGTATTCCTTGACCGCCACCAGCTGCTGGTTTTCGCCCTCGGCCAGGTAAACCACGCCAAAACCGCCCGCCGCCAGCTTCTTGACGACGGTGTAGCCGCCAACCACGGTGCCCGAAGGCAAGGGTGCTGGCTTGGGCTTGGACATAATCGGAGCGAACTTTCGAGGCGAATTGAATGGCGGTTTATAGCATGACGGGGTACGCCAGCGCGGCCTCCGAGCCCGGCTCCGGGGCCACGGCTGTCACGGTGGAAGCCCGATCGGTCAACGGCCGATTCCTGGACCTGGCGCTGCGCCTTCCCGACGAAGTGCGTGGACTGGAGCCAGCCCTGCGCGAGCAACTGACCGCCGCCTTTCGGCGCGGCAAGATTGAACTGCGGGTGTCGACCGGTCGCGAAAGCGATGCCGCCGTGCCCATGCCCAGCACCGACCAGCTCAACCGGCTGGCCCATGTGCAGAGCTCGGTCACCGGCTGGTTGCCCGACGCCCGGCCGCTGTCGGTCAACGAAATCCTGCAGTGGTGCCGCACCGGCACCACCACCGAAAAACTGGACCAACCCGCGCTGGCTGCAGCCGGCCGCTGTATCCAGGGCCTGCGCGAGGCCCGTGCGCGCGAAGGCGCCCGGCTGGTGACCATGCTGATGGACCGGGTCAGCCGCTTGCGTGAGCTGGCGGCCCAGGCGGCCCCGCTGCTGCCGCAGGTGGTGCAACGCCAGCAGACACGCTTTCTGGAACGCTGGAACGAAGCCCTGGCCACCGTGCAAGCCGCCGCCACCGTGCCTGCGCAGGCCCTGCATGAGCGGGCCATGGGCGAAGCCGCCAGCTACGCCATCCGCATCGACGTGGCCGAAGAACTGTCGCGCCTGGCCTCACACCTGGACGAAATCGAACGGCTGCTCAGCGTTGGCGGCGAACTGGGCAAACGCCTGGAGTTCTTGATTCAGGAATTGCAGCGCGAAGCCAACACGCTGGGCAGCAAGAGCGCGGCGCTGGAACTGACCACCATCGCGGTGGAAATGAAGGTGGCGATCGAGCAGATGCGCGAGCAGGTGCAAAATTTGGAGTAGTCCCGCAGCATCTCTTGCAGTCCCAAGCCGGCGCTGAGCCTTCGGGCCCCTGACTGGGCAAGTGCCGCGCGAACCTCCTTACCTAGGTAGAATGTAAGGAATGTTTCGATCCAGAAGGGGGCCATCATGTTCGCCACACTGACCAGCAAGGGGCAACTCACCCTGCCCAAGGAGATTCGCGACCGCCTGAACTTGGATGCCGGAGCGATCCTTGACTTCCAGATCCAGGCCGACAACACGATCACCGCCCGTCATGTCCTGCCCGACGCTCGGCGCATCCGAGGCTTGCTCAAGTCACCGCATGCGGCGCCACTGACCGTCGAGCAGATGGATGCGGCTGTGTCGAAGCACCTGCGCGACAAGCACGCGACTCGCCAGGCGGGCCGCAAGTCGGCTGGCCGATGATCGGCATCGACACCAACATCCTGCTGCGCTTGTGGCTCAATGATGACCCGGCGCAGAACAAGCGCATCGACACGCTACTGGCCACGCACGGCGGGATGCCAGGTTCGCTGCTGGTGACGGATGTCGTCCTGGCCGAAGCGGTCTGGACGCTGAAGTCGGCCTTCGATCAGGACCAGCACGCTCAGTCGCTGGCGGTGCGCAGCCTGTTGGAGGAGACCGCGTTTGTGTTCGAGGATCGCGAGGCCGTCGCCGCCGCACTCAGCCTGTTCGAGACAGGCTCTTGCGGGTTCGCCGACTGCCTGATTGTGGCAAAGCATGCGCAACGGGGTTGCGACTTCACTGCCACCTTCGATCGAGGCATGCGCAAGCTGCCGGGGGTCAAGGTTCTCTGACTTGCGTCGGCCAAGGGCGCAACGCAGAGTCTGCGCCGCAGGCCTTCGTGCGCTGCGACGCCGCGGCCCAGCTCCCCCATGCGTCGGTGCCGGCGTCGCCGATTCGGCGAGTGACGGTTGCGGAGCGCCTTGGCGGAACCACCGACTGGCTGGAAGCGACCCTGATGGGTCATTCGCTCCTGGGTCTGTGGCGGGACGAGACCAACGGGTAGCGGGCTCCGCTCATGTCCCCCGCCACAGTCTGCTGCGCAGCCTGGGGCTCCTCCTTTACTTCGCTGCGCCCGCTACCCATTGACCTCGTCCACCTACCTTGGTGGCGGGCCAACCATCGGCACGCCACAGGTGGTGCCTGAGCGGGCGATTGGGGTGCCCTGCGGAGCGAAGTCAAGGAGGAGCGGCGGGCGCAGCCCGACGCGGGGGACATGAGCGCAGCAGGGCACTCCAATCGCCCGCGATCGCCATAGAGCCAAAGAGCCAAAGACCGCAACCGGCCGAAGAGCGCGTCACTGCATGCTCGACATGTGGGGCGCGCTGTGGGGTGTTCCGGGCGAGGCGCAGAAACTCTGAAGACACGACAAGCACTTGTCTTCGAACTCGAAGTTCAGGTGCAGAACATCGAGTGACGTTTCACGGGGTGTCTTGCCACCCCCAAACGCCGCCCAAGTCGTTGATTTGCAATGGAACTTGATCTCATGAGGTAGCAGACCGTCCCAGTGAAGCGCATGTTCTGTGTGGG
>JAYVSX010000142.1:0-5272 GCA_043774975.1 Rubrivivax sp. | reverse complement strand
GTGCTGCACGCCGCCGCCCACAAGCCGCTGCTGGGGGTGTGCGTGGGCATGCAAATGCTGCTCGACCACAGCGAAGAACAAGACACGCCGGGCCTGGGCCTGATCGCCGGGCGGGTGCGGCGCTTTCAATTGGAAGGCCAGCTGCAAAGCGATGGCAGCCGTTTCAAGGTGCCGCAAATGGGTTGGAACCGCGTCTCGCAGACGGCACATGCTTTGTGGGACGGTGTGCCCGACCAGTCTTGGTTTTACTTCGTGCACAGTTACTACACGGTGCCAGACAGCCCCGCGCACAGCGTGGGCCAAACCGATTACGGACACCGCTTTACCTGCGCGGTGGCACGAGATAACATTTTCGCCACCCAATTCCACCCCGAGAAGAGCGCTGAGCAAGGGCTGGCCCTGTACCGAAACTTCCTGCACTGGAAGCCCTGAGCCCTGACGCCACCTGCTGACCCCAGCTTCTTCATCGCGCCTTGAACCCTTTGTTCCATCACGCTCCAACTGAGCCATGCTGCTGATCCCGGCCATCGACCTCAAGGACGGCAAGTGCGTCCGCCTTCAACAGGGCGACATGCAGTTGTCCACCACCTTCGGTGAAGACCCGGCTGCGATGGCCCGGCGTTGGCTGAATGCAGGCGCGCGCCGCTTGCATCTGGTGGACCTGAACGGCGCGTTCGCGGGCAAGCCCGTCAACGAAAACGCCATCAAGGCCATCCTGCGGGAAGTGGGCGATCAGATTCCGGTGCAGCTGGGCGGAGGCATTCGAGACCTTGACACCATCGAGCGCTATCTGGACGACGGTCTGAGCTTTGTGATCATCGGCACTGCAGCCGTCAAGAGCCCAGGCTTTCTGAAAGACGCCTGCAGCGCCTTTGGTGGCCACATCATCGTCGGCCTCGACGCCAAGGACGGCAAGGTGGCCACCGACGGTTGGAGCAAGCTGACGGGGCACGAGGTGATTGACCTGGCCAAGAAGTTTGAAGACTACGGGGTGGAAGGTGTGATCTACACCGACATTGGCCGCGACGGCATGCTCACGGGCATCAACATCGAAGCCACGGTGCGCCTGGCGCAGGCCTTGAGCATTCCCGTTATCGCGTCGGGTGGGCTGAGCGACATGGCCGACATCGAGCGCCTTTGTGCGGTTGAGTCAGACGGCGTTGAAGGCGTCATCTGCGGCCGCAGCATCTACACCGGGGCGCTGGACTTTGCGGCTGCGCAAGCTCGTGCCGACGAGCTGAACGGCCCGCCTTGACAGCCCGCGCCGTTGGCTGCTTTCACCGCTTTGACCGAGCTAAACGCTTGAAGCCCTGCGCCACGGCCAGTAGCGCGGGCGGCAGTGGCTGCTGCGATTGACCATGCTCGCCAAACGCATCATTCCCTGTCTGGACGTGACCGGTGGCCGCGTGGTCAAGGGCGTCAACTTCACCGAACTGCGTGACGCTGGTGACCCGGTGGAGATTGCCGCGCGCTACAACGAACAAGGCGCTGACGAGCTGACCTTCCTGGACATCACCGCCACCAGCGACGAGCGCGACCTCATCCTGCACATCATCGAAGCCGTGGCTTCGCAGGTCTTCATTCCACTGACGGTGGGCGGCGGTGTGCGCAGCGTGGCCGACGTACGCCGTTTGCTCAACGCCGGCGCCGACAAGGTCAGCTTCAATTCCGCCGCGGTGGCCAACCCGCAGGTCATTCGCGACGCGTCTGACAAGTACGGTGCCCAGTGCATCGTGGTGGCCATCGACGCCAAACGCCGCGCCGCGTGGGGCGCCACGGCCGCTGGTTGGGACGTCTACACCCACGGCGGGCGCAAGAACACCGGCCTGGACGCGGTGGCCTGGGCGCGCCAGATGGCCGACTGCGGTGCCGGCGAAATCCTGCTCACCAGCATGGACCGTGACGGCACCAAAATCGGCTTTGACTTGGCCTTGACCCGCGCCGTCAGCGACGCGGTGCCCGTGCCCGTCATTGCCAGCGGCGGTGTGGGCAGCCTGCAGCATCTGGTCGATGGCATTCGCTTGGGGCGTGCCGATGCCGTCTTGGCGGCCAGCATTTTTCACTACGGCGAATTCACCGTCGGGCAAGCCAAAGCCTTGATGGCCCGTGAAGGCATAGAAGTCCGTCTGTCCACGCCAAGCCCATGAACATCAAGCCCGTCAAAGCCAAACCGCAAGCCCATGGGCGCGACCCCAAGTCGACCCGGCCGGTCATCAAACCCGCCACCCACCACCTGGGCGAAGTGCGCTTGATCGGCGGCCTGTGGAAACGCAGCAAGCTGCCGGTGGCCGACCGCCCCGGGCTGCGGCCCACGCCCGACCGCGTGCGCGAGACCTTGTTCAACTGGCTGGGTCAGGACCTGAGCGGTTGGCGCGTGCTCGACGCTTTTGCCGGCACCGGTGCGCTGGGCTTTGAAGCGGCTTCACGCGGGGCCGCCGAAGTCATGCTGCTGGAACGTGACGCCGTGCTGCTGCAGAGCCTGGAAGCCACCAAGCTGCGCCTCAAGGCTGGCGCGGTGACCGTGCAGCGCGCCGATGCCCAACCCTGGATGTTGCGCGCGGGCACGGCCCGCTTCGAACTGGTGTTCTTGGACCCGCCTTTCGACTCGGGCCTGCTGCCGGCGGCCGTTCAAGCCGCCGCTACGCTGTTGGTGCCCGGTGGCTTTTTGTTCACCGAGTCTGGCCAGGCCTTGGCCCAAGCGCCCGCTGGCATGCAACTGCACCGCGGCTTGAAAGCGGGATTGGTGCACGCCCAGCTGTGGCAAGCCGTTGTTCCCGTTTGATGTTTCGGCTTGATCTTTCGGCCTGATGTTTGGGCATGAGGCCGCAGGGCTAAACTGCGGCCGCGCCTGAACCCGCCACTTTCAACCCCGCCCCGCCTGGAGGACAACGCCGTGACCCTGAAAGCACCGCTCACCGCCGTTTACCCAGGCACGTTTGACCCGATGACGCTGGGCCATGAAGACCTGATGCGACGGGCCTCACGCCTGTTTGACCGCCTGGTGCTGGCGGTGGCCGCGGGCCACCACAAACGCACCATGTTCACCATTGCCGAGCGTGTCGAGATGGCCACCGAAATGGCCAAGCCCTACAAGAACGTCGAGGTCATGGCTTTTCGCGGACTCTTGAGCGACTTTGTCTGCCAGATTGGCGGCAAGGTGGTGGTGCGGGGGCTGCGCGCCGTCAGCGACTTTGAGTACGAATTTCAGATGGCCGGCATGAACCGGCAGCTGATGCCCGAAGTGGAAACGGTGTTCATGACGCCGAGCGACCAGTACCAGTTTGTCAGCGGCACCTTTGTGCGTGAAATCGCCACGCTGGGCGGCGATGTGTCCAAGTTCGTGGCGCCTTCGGTGCTGAGCCGCTTGCGTGACCGCGTGACACAACCCGAAGGCTGACGCGGCATGGCTCTGTGGATTACCGACGAATGCATCAACTGCGACGTCTGCGAACCCGAGTGCCCCAATCAGGCCATCTACATGGGCGTGGAGATCTACGAGATCGACCCCCAGCGCTGCACCGAGTGTGTGGGCCATTTCGACGAGCCCCAGTGCGTGCAGGTCTGCCCGGTGAGCTGCATCCCGGTCAACCCTTCTTTCGTCGAATCGAAGGCGCAGTTGACTGCCAAGTATCAGCAGCTTCAAAGCGCTGCTTCGGGTGCTGCTTTGCCAGCCTCGCCTTTGGGGCCGGCAGCGCCTTGACCGGTCGCAGGCCGTAGATGCCGGCTGGGCCGGCGGTGGCCTGGGCTTCGCGCTGTTGCCGCTCGTGCTGCAACTGGTCGGCCCAGGCCTTTTCGCGTTGCGCCAGTTGCTGCGCGCTCTGCAGGTCCGCTGCCGGCCTTGAGGCGGCCACCTCCAGCATCTGGCCTTGAGGGCAGGGCGCGTCGGTGAAGGTGCGGCCGTCGGGCCCACAACGCCAGACGGTCTGGGCGTGCAGCACGGCGGGCAGGGCGCTGCACAGCAGCAACAGCATTTGGATGGCGGTCTTCATGAGGCTTCTCCTGGGGGCTGGTCTGGGGTCTCAGGCGACTTTGTGGCTTCGGTGGCCTTGGTGGCTTTGGGGGCGTCTTTTCTGGCGTCGTTTGTGTCGTGATTTGTGGCGTCGTTGGGGGCAGCGGAAGCAGGTGCCGCAGGCTCCGCGCCGGGCGGCCGCTCCGCGCGTGGCGGCTTGGGCCGTGGTGGCTGCGCGTGAACCATCGTCAGGGCCTTGTCCATGTCGCCGGCCTCAAACAGCTCCAGCGCCTTGAGAGATTGTTCGCTGGCCTTGGCAATCGCATCGCGGTGCTCTGCAGAAGGCTTCTTGAGCACGTAGTTCACCACCTCGGCGCGGTCACCGGGGTGGCCGATGCCCAGGCGCAGACGCCAATAGTCTTGGGTGCCCAACATCGTGTTGATGTCTTTCAGACCGTTGTGCCCAGCAGCGCTGCCACCGAACTTCAGCTTGGCCTGGCCGGGCAGCAGATCCAGTTCATCGTGCACCACCAGCACCTGCGCGGGTTCAATCTTGAAGAAGCGCGCCAGCGTGGCCACCGACACACCGGACCGGTTCATGAACGTCATGGGTTGCAGCAGCCAAATGGGCCCCTGCGGGCGGTTCACCCGGGCTGCCAAGGCCTGGTAGGTGCGCTCGGGCACCAGCCGCACACCCAGTTGACGGGCAAGCGCGTCAATCCACCAAAAACCGGCGTTGTGCCGCGTGGCTTCGTAATCAGGGCCGGGGTTGCCCAGGCCAACAAAGAGTCGAGTCATGGCTGGGATTATGAAAGCCGCGCCCAAGAAAAAGCCCCACCGCAGTGGGGCCTGTCGTTGGGGGTGGGGCCGATCGGCAGCCACCCCCATCTGGGTGAGCCCGACTTACTTGGCGTTTTGCTTTTCGCTCTTCTTGGCCTTGGCGGCCTTGCCCTTGTCGGCAGCCACCACCACGGTCGCGACGACTTCTTCTTCGACGCGTGGCATGGTCACGGCCACGATCACCGGGTTCTGCGTGCCGTGCTTGGCAGCCTTGATGCCCTCAGGCAACTTCAGGTCGCTGGCGTGCAGGCTCTGGTTCTTCGTCAGACCCGACAGGTCGATGGTGACGAACTCGGGCAGCTGCGAAGCCAGGCACTCGATTTCCAGTTCCAGGCGCACGTGGGTCACCAGGCACTTGTCGGTCTTCACGGCCGACGACAGCTCTTCACCGGTGAAGTGCAGCGGCACCTTCTTGTGGACCTTGGTGGTCTCGTCGACGCGCTGGAAGTCGATGTGCAACACGATGGGCTTCCAGGCATGCAC
>JAYVSX010000141.1:0-8170 GCA_043774975.1 Rubrivivax sp. | reverse complement strand
AAGCCGTTCATCTGGACCAAGAGTGCGCGCGACATCTTGCAGAAGGTCATTCGGGCCAACTCGCGCTTAAGTTCCAAACAGAACGGAACACTGCACTAGAGAGCGTTTGAAAAACCTATCCGCCCGGCCGCGTGATGCTGGAATTCATGTGCTGGACTGGCCCGCCGCACTGCCCACCGAAGCAGCTTACAGCCGCTGTCTGCGCGTGGACCTGCTGCACAAGCTGCACGACGAGCTGAAGTGCGACTCGCTCGAGGCGCTGCGCGAAGGCATCGCGCGTGACACTGGGGCTGCGCGGGCCTGGTGGCAGCGTCGCTGAACCGTCAGAACCTCCAGGCCAGACCGGCGTTGATGCCCCAGCCGGTGCGCCTTGTGCTCAAGGGGCTGTCCGCCGCGGGGCCGAGCAGCCGCGACGCACCGGCGCCTGCCAGCAGGATCCAGTCAGGGCCCAGGTCCATGCGCATGCCCACGCTGCTGCTGATGTCACGAAGGCCCGCCTTCGGGGTGTAGAGCGCATAGCTCGTGCGCGCTGCCTGCGCCTCGTTGATGCCGAAGTAGGTCTGCATGTAGCGGTCGCTGGCCAGGGCCAGCGACACGCCGGCGTTCAGCACGGTGCCGGCCGACACACGCTGCTCCCAGCCTGCGCTGACATCGCCGAAGTTGCCGCCGCCCTTGCCCAGCGCGTCCGCGCTCCAACTGGCACCCAGGCGCCACGGGCCTTCGACCCGCCAGCCCATGTTCAGCCGTGCCCGCACCGTGGGCGTGATGTTGCCCAGGCCTGCCAGCGCGGTGCTGGTGGTTTCGCTGCGACCGGCATCAAAGCGCAACGCGAGGTTCACGCGAACGCGCTCGCTGTTGACGATGTCGGCACCCAGCCCGCGCACCACGTCGTCCTCGTGGCGCGTAACGAAGCCGCTGGCGTTGGTGATCGTGAAACGCCCGTAGCGCAAGAAGAGCGCAGGCGTGATCTTGGTGATGGCCTTGGCACTGCCGCTGTACTCGGGCCGGTAGCTGGTGGTGAAACCGATCGCGCCTTCCCAGGCCGTGCGCACGGCCGACGGCGCGGGTTCGGGCGGTGCTGGGTCGGGCTCGCCTGCTCGTGCGGGGCCTGCCGCGACAATCAAGCCGACCACGCCAAACGGCACCAGGAACTTCGAAGCCCGCTCGATCGACTTCAAGTGCGGAGGCTCGTCGTTAAAATTGTTGGCATGCAGTGGTCTCGGCCTTCCCTCGAATCGTTTATGGCGCCCCTGCGTTGGCGCGCCCCCACGCGCCGCTAAGCGACCCGCGACCCGCGACCGAAATATTGGGGCAACCACCTGAAGGTGGCCTGAAGCACGGCGTGGGCGGATCAAGGGGTGGACCCATGGCCGGCCCCACGACCTACACGCCGCCAGCGGGCTCATCAGCCCGTGTCAGCTGCCAACGTTGCGCGTGCCTTGTTTTAGCCACAGCGGCAACGCCGCATGGGTCGCGCTCAAGAAAGAATGGCGCGCCGAACCGCCGCCAAGGGTGCGGCATCGTCAAAGCCGCTGTCCATCACACCCAGGCTGCGCCACAAGGCGTCCAGGTCGGTCGGCTGTGGCGAGGCCTTCAGCTGCTGGTACAGATCGGTCAAGGTGGTTTGGCGCACCGCCGCGTCGGCGGTGGCCAGGATGCGGTCGACCGGCCAGGCCAAACCAAAGTGGCCGCCAGCGGCCAGCACGCCCTGCAGCGCCTGGCGCAGACCCACGCGACCCGCGCTGCGGGTCAGCATCTGCACATCGGCACGCAAACAAAAGATGGCGCCGCCCCAATAGGTGCGGCCCCAGCTGGGCGTGTGGTCCAGACCGGCGTCACCTTCTTGTGGCTGGCCCTTGGGCATGGACGCCATCCAGCCGCGCCAGACGGTCGCCGCGGTGAGCCAACCCGCACGAGCGCGGGCCACGCTCTCGACGTAGGTGGCCACGCCCTCGTGCAGCCAGTTGTGGGCCGGTGCCACGCGTGGCAGTGCCAGGTGAACCATTTCGTGGACCAGGATCCAGTCGTCCCGCAACTGGGCCTGGCTGGTGCCGCGCCCCAGACGCAGGCGGATCATCAACTCGGGCTCGCCAAAGGTGGTGCCGGCACGGACACCGCCGCCGTCCACCGGCACCACCAAGAGCACCACATGGGTGACCGGAAAGCGGCCAAAGTAGCCCGCCACCGTTTGCGCAGATCGACGCACCCAGGTCAAAGCCAGCCGCTGCAGACGGTGGTCCAGACCCGGGGCAAATTGCACTTCCAGCTGAGCGCCTGCCACTTGCAGGGTCTTGATCAGCGGGTCGGCATCTTCAGCTGACCTTGAATCAGGGGTCGGTGCCAAGTGCGGCGGATGAGTTTGTGGATGAGTTTGCGGACAGGCTTGCGCATGTTTCAACTCATGTGTCTGCGCATGTGTCTGCGCATGTGTCTGCTCACCTGTCTGCGCCTTGACATCTGTCAGCCCGCCCATCGCCACCACCGCTGCGGCAGCAGAACCCAGCACCAAGCGGCGGCGGGACGGCACAAGATCTACCGCCGCGCCCGGCGCAGGGCGACGAAGGTGAGGCTTGTTGACGATGTGCGACATGAAGATCTCCGGCGGCCATCATGCGCCCCATGCGCCCCTTGCGCAGTCGTCAAGCGCAGGCCTTTCTGACAGAGCCCGGGCCGGGGTCACCCGCGAAGCCAGCTGCGTGGGCTGCCAAGTCTCGTACAGTCGATGCACACACTGCGGCGCTGCCGGGTCTTCCGGCCCCTGCCCTCACCACCCTGCTTCACGAACCCACCCATGAGCGAATCCAGCCCCTACGTGCCCCCCAAAGTCTGGACCTGGGCCAAAGACAACGGCGGCCGTTTTGCCAACATCAACCGGCCCATCGCTGGCCCCGCGCAAGAGAAGGAGTTGCCGGTGGGCCGCCACCCGCTGCAGCTGTACTCGCTGGCCACGCCCAATGGCGTGAAGGTGACGGTGATGCTGGAAGAACTGCTGGCCCTGGGCCACAGCGGCGCCGAATACGACGCCTGGCTGATCCGCATCAACAACGGCGACCAGTTCGGCAGCGGCTTTGTCGGCGTCAACCCCAACTCCAAGATACCGGCCTTGCTGGACCGCAGCGGGCCCACGCCGATCCGGGTCTTCGAGTCCGGCGCCATCCTGATGCACCTGGCAGAAAAGTTCGGCGCCTTTTTGCCCACCCAGGCAGCCCAGCGCGCCGAGTGCCTGTCCTGGCTGTTCTGGCAGATGGGCAGCGCACCCTATCTGGGCGGTGGCTTTGGGCACTTCTACGCCTATGCGCCGAGCAAGATCGAATACGCCATCGACCGCTTTGCGATGGAAAGCAAGCGCCAGCTCGATGTGCTGAACCGCCGCCTGGCAGACAGCGCCTACTTGGGCGGCGACGACTACACCATTGCCGACATGGCCGTCTGGCCCTGGTACGGCGCGCTGGCCAAGGGCCTGCTCTACGAAGCCGGCGAGTTTTTGCAGGTCCAGGAATACACCCACGTGCAGCGCTGGACCGCCCAGATCGCAGCGCGCCCGGCCGTGCAGCGTGGGCGCATGGTCAACCGCACCTGGGGCGATCCGGCCAGTCAGCTGCACGAACGCCACGAAGCCAGCGACTTCGACACCCAGACCCAGGACAAAGTGGCGGCAGCCGGCTGATCGGTGGTGGGCTTGAAGCACCGTCGACCGGGGCTGCGCGCAGCCCCAACAACCCAAAGGAGACCCCCATGAGCACGCCAGGCCGCCCCAACAGCGAATTCCGGAGTGCGCAGCACGAAGGGTCTTCAGTGAGCCACCGCTGCGTCCACCGCTGGGCCTTTCCCGCCTGGGGACAAGACCTGCAGCTGCGCGAAGACGAACTGCCCGCCCTGCAAGGCCGCGAAGTGCGAGTTCGGGTCACCCACTGCGGGTTGTGTCACTCCGACCTGCACATCCAGGCCGGGGGCTTTGATCTGGGCGGCGGCAAGCTGTCGTCGCTGGAACGCAGCGCCGGCGTCAAACTGCCCGTGACCCTGGGCCACGAAATCAGTGGTGAGGTGGTTGAACGGGGACCCGACGCGCAAGGCCTGGGCTTGGGTGAGCGGGTGGTGGTCTACCCCTGGATCGGCTGCGGGTCTTGCGCCACCTGCCAGCGCGGCGACGACCACCTGTGCGTGCGCGGCGCGCGCAACCTGGGTTTGCAGCAGCCCGGTGGCTTTGCCGACCAGGTGGTGGTTCCACATGACCGTTATGTGGTGCCGATCGGCCAGCTCGACCCCGCGCGCGCAGCCACCTACGCCTGCGCCGGCATCACCGCTTTCAGTGCCATGCGCAAGCTCGACCCGATGAGCGCCGACGACCACGTGGCCATCATCGGCTGCGGCGGTGTGGGCATGACCGCACTGGCCCTTTACGCCACCATGACCACCGCCCGCATCGTGGCCATCGACCCCGACCCCGCCAAACGTGAAGCGGCTCTGGCGCTGGGCGCAACGCTGGCCTTTGACCCCAGCGCACCCGACGCGGCCCGGGTCATTGCCAAGGCCTGCGCCCACAACCTGGCCGCGGTGGTGGACTTTGTCGGCAGCGAGTCCACCAGCGCCCTGGCCGTGGGCCTGGTGCGCCGCGCCGGGCAGGTGGTCATCGTGGGGCTGTTTGGCGGCGAGTTCAGGCTGCCGCTGCCGATGTTTGCGCTGCGCTCACTGCGCATCTGCGGCTCTTACGTGGGCAGCCTGCCCGACCTGCGCGAGCTGGTGGCCTTGGCGCAGCGCACGCCACTGCCGCAGACGCCCTTGGCCTTGCGGCCCTTGAACCAGGTCAACCAGGCGCTGCAAGACCTGGCAAACGGCCGCGTAGCCGGACGCCAGGTGCTGCAGCCCTGAAACCATGCTGGCTCATCATGCTGGCTGATGGCTCATGGCTGATGGCTGATGGTTAATGGCTGACGGCTGCCCTTGACCCCGGCCCGACATTTCGGCCAAGGCGCCGCTTCGCTTTTTTTGGAGTCATGAAGATGAAAACCCAGATCACCCAGATGTTCGGCATCCAGCACCCCATCATCCAGGGCGGCATGCACTACGTCGGCTTTGCCGAACTGGCCGCCGCGGTGTCCAACGCCGGTGGGCTGGGCATCATCACCGGCCTGACGCAGCGCACGCCCGAGCTGCTGGCGCAGGAAATCAAGCGCTGTCGCGCCATGACCGACAAGCCCTTTGGCGTCAACCTGACCTTCTTGCCCACCGTCAGCTCGCCCGACTATCCGGGTTACATCAAGGCCATCATCGACGGTGATGTCAAGGCGGTGGAAACGGCGGGCAACAACCCCCAGAAGTGGTTGCCGGCGCTGCACGAAGCCGGCATCAAGGTCATCCACAAGTGCACGTCGGTGCGCCATTCGCTGAAAGCGCAAAGCATCGGTTGCGACGCGGTCAGCGTGGACGGCTTCGAATGCGGCGGCCACCCCGGTGAAGACGACGTGCCCAACTTCATCCTGCTGCCACGCGCCGCCGACGAATTGGAGATTCCGTTTGTGGCCAGCGGCGGCATGGCCGACGGCCGGTCGCTGGTGGCCGCGCTGGCGCTGGGCGCGCAGGGCATCAACATGGGCACCCGCTTCATCGCCACCCAGGAAGCGCCGGTGCACGACAAGGTCAAACAAGCCATCGTCGCGGCCAGCGAACTGGACACCCGGCTGGTGATGCGCCCCTTGCGCAATACCGAACGAGTGCTGCGCAACGACGCGGTCGACCGCCTGCTGCAGAAAGAGCGCGAACTGGGCGCCAACCTGAAATTCGAAGACATCCTGGGCGAGGTGGCCGGGGTCTACCCACGCATCATGAAAGACGGCGACATGGACGCCGGCGCCTGGTCGTGCGGCATGGTGGCCGGCTTGATCCACGACGTGCCGACGGTGAAGCAGCTGATCGACCGCATCATGGCCGAGGCCCACGCCATCATCCATCAGCGCTTGGCGGGGTTTGCGGCCGCTTGATCGGCAGGCTTGATGGGCAGGCTTGATCGGCAGCAGCGACCGTGCCCGCCACGGGGCTGGGCCCAGGTCCAAGACAGAGCACAGCGGGCTGAAACGCCACTGAACAGGAGCAACGGCCTTGGCCAAAGACTTTTCGCAGATGGAGGACAGCAACCGGTCCGCCAACCCCAGCATCCACGATGTGCTGGACCCCGCCCGTCGCACCGTCTTGCGCGGCAGCATGGGGCTGTCTCTGGCAGCGCTGTTGGCCCCCGTCAGCGGTTGCGCGTCGTTGCCGGGTGGCCTGGGAAACCGCTCTCTGGGCTTCAAGTCGGTGCCAGCCTCCAGCGCTGACCGCGTCACGGTGCCGGATGGCTACACCGCCACGCCACTGGCGCCCTGGGGCGAGCCGATCGGCATTGCCGGCAACATGCCGGCCTTCAAATTCGACGCCAGCAACAGCGCCGCCGACCAGGCCGTGCAAATGGGCATGCACCACGACGGCTTGAACTACTTCGCGCTGGACGGCTCACGCCGCGGGTTGTTGGCGGTCAACCAGGAATACACCGACAGCGGGCTCTTGTTCCCCGACGGCCGGGCCAGCTGGAGCGAAGAGAAAGTGCGCAAGGCGCAGGCCGCGCATGGCATCAGCGTGATCGAAGTCGAGCTCGAGCAACAGCGGTGGCAGATGGTGCGACCCTCGCGTTATGCGCGCCGCATCACGGCCAACACACCGTTTGCCCTTGGCGGCCCCGGTGCTGGCCACGCCCTGATGAAAACCGCTGCCGACCCCGCAGGGCGCACGGTTCTGGGCACCATCGGCAACTGCGCCAGTGGCATCACGCCCTGGGGAACCTACCTGTCCGGCGAAGAAAACTGGGCCAACTACTTCAGCGCCGCCGACACCCCCACTGCGCATGAGAAGCGCTGGGGCATTCACAAGGCCACCTGGTACCGCTGGCCTGAATTCGACCCGCGCTTTGACACGGTGCGCAACCCCAACGAGCCCAACCGCTTTGGCTGGATCGTCGAGGTCGACCCGATGGACCCCACCAGCACACCCGTCAAGCGCACCGCGCTGGGCCGCGCCGCGCACGAAGGGGCCTGGGTGGCGGTGACGCAAGACCAGCGCGCGGTGGTCTATTCGGGCGAAGACGCGGTCTTTGAGTACATCTACAAATTTGTCAGCCGCGACCGGATAGCGCCGGCCGGGGGTGGCCAGACCGCCGCTCAGGCCAACGCCACCCTGCTGGACCATGGCACCTTGTTCGTGGCCCGCTTTGATGCCGACGGCAGCGGCCGCTGGCTGCCGCTGGAACACGGGCAAGGCCCGTTGACCGCCGCCAACGGCTTTGCCGATCAAGGTGAGGTGTCCATCAAGGCGCGCCAGGCCGCCGACCTGCTGGGCGCCACCAAGATGGACCGCCCGGAATGGCTGGCCATCGACACCGCCACCCGTTGGGTCTATTGCACACTGACCAACAACCAGGACCGTGGTGCGGCGGGTCGCCCGGGTGTGGACGCGGCCAACCCGCGGGCCGACAACACCATGGGCCAGATCATCCGCTGGAAAGAACAAGGCGACTTTTCAGGCCAGCGCTTTGAATGGAACCACCTGCTGCTGGCCGGCGACCCGGCCAACACCCGCAGTCAGGCCAAGGGCAACATCGTCGGTGATCTGTTCTCCAGCCCCGACACCATCGCTTTTGACAACCGCGGCGTGTTGTGGATCTGCACCGACATGAGCAACAGCGCCATCGGCAAAGGCGAGTTGGCACGCATGGGCAATAACCAACTGCTGGCCTGCAACCCCATCACCGGTGAAGTGCGCAGATTCCTGACCGGCCCGGTGGGCTGCGAACTCGCCGGCGCGACCTGGACACCCGACGGCCGCAGCCTGTTTGTCAACATCCAGCACCCGGGCGAGACGTCGGGCAGTGCCAGCGACCCGGCGCAGCCACGCCGCTTTTCCAACTGGCCCGACTTCAACCCCGCCGGCCGCCCGCGCAGCGCCACGCTGGTGATTCGCCGCGACGATGGTGGCGTAATCGGGGCTTAGTAGTCGCTTTCACAAGTACGGTCACATGAAATCGCGTCTTTCTCCGCCATGCGTCGTTGCGGTCGCTTGCCGCACGTCGAGTGCGGCTGCGCGCCCGCGCCTAGCCTGACGAAGAAATCCATCGATTTCATTGCGTGACCGTACTTGTGAAAGC
>JAYVSX010000140.1:0-6793 GCA_043774975.1 Rubrivivax sp. | reverse complement strand
CCAGTCCAAGGGCAAGCAGGCCAACTTCAAGAAGGGCATTGAGGGCTTCATTGGCGGCGGTTCCGACCCCCACAACTACCGCGGCGCGCCAACCCTGGTGACAGCGGTGGTGGCCAATGGCTTTGCCACCAGCGGCACGGTGAACAATTTCAAAGGCGTCATCCGCAACCACAACGAAGGCAACGACGACAAGCTGGACGCCATGGGCCTGAACGCAAAGTGGAAGCTCAGCGACTGGGAACTGGTGGGCGACATCGCCAACTCCAAGGTCATCAAGAACAGCGCCCGGTATGAGACCACCGCCGGCTTGGCTGGCAACGGCAACCCCACCCAGTCCAACGGCGCGGCGGTGACACCGGGCGCCACGGGCACCATCAGCTGGACCGGCTTCACCGGCAGCAACCACGGCGACTTGAAGTTCACCAGCACCACCGACTTTGCCAACCGCAGCACGGTGGTGTTGACCGACGTGATGGGCTGGGGTGGCGGAACGCTGACACCGCAGGCCGGTTATGTGGCCGCGCCTTCGGTCAGTGACGAGCTGAACAACCTGCGCCTGGGCGCCAAGCGCGCGCTGAGCTGGGGTTGGGTCGACGGCGTTGAATTTGGACTGCTGGCCACCAAGCGCGAAAAGACATCGACCACGCAGGAAGGCTTCCTGGTCATCAATGGCGGCACCGGGCCCTTTGCCGGCGTCACCATCCCGGGCAGCGAGACGCTGACGGTGGACGGCATCAACATCGCCATCTGGGACCCGCGCGGCTCACTCGGCACCACCTACAGCCTACGCCCCAACGTCTACGGCACGGTGATCAACCGCAACTGGTCGGTGACGGAAGAAGTGACTACGGGCTACGCCAAGTTCGATCTCGATGGCGAGCTCTTCGGGCGCAACATCAGCGGCAACATCGGCGCGCAGTTTGTCAACACCGACCAGCGCTCGACCGGCTTTGTCAATGACTCGGGTCGTTGCACCGGCGCCACCGCCACCAGCTGCGTCAGCCAATCCGGTGGCAAGAGCTACACCGATGTATTGCCCAGCCTGAACCTGAGCATGGACTTGGGTAGCGGCCTGGTCACGCGCTTGGGCATGGGCAAGACCATGTCGCGGCCCACCATGCGCGACATGCGCGCCAGCATCGACCAGCCCGGCCTGCCCAACCCGCCGCTGACCCCGCAGCGCTATGTCGCCAGCGGTGGCAACCCCGAGGTCGAGCCTTTCCGCGCCACCGCCTACGACCTCTCGGTCGAGAAGTACTTTGGCAACAAGGGCTATGTCAGCCTGGCGGGCTTCTACAAGGACATCGACACCTACGTGCTGACGCTGCCCAGTCTGTATGACTTTGCGAGCGTGCTGCCCGCCAACGCCACCATCCCTGCAGGTGGCACGGTGGGCTTCCTGAGCCGCCCCACCAACGGCAAAGGCGGGCGCATCAACGGCTTTGAATTGGCGGTGAACATCCCCTTGTCCATGCTGTGGGCGCCACTGGACGGCTTTGGCGTTGCGGTGAACCACAGCGACACCAGCAGCAGCATCACCATCGGGCCGGGCCAGTTGGCAGGCCTGATCAACACGCCCATCACCATTCCGCTGCCGGGTTTGTCGAAAAAGGTCACCAACTTCCGCGCCTATTACGAGAAGCATGGCTTCCAGGTCTCGGTGGCTTCGCGCAAGCGGTCTGACTTTCTGGGCATCAACCCCGACTACAAGGACGATGTCGAGATCACCTTCATCCGCGGTGAAACGGTGGTGGACGTGCAGGTCGGCTACACCTTCCCCGAACGCAGCTTCTTGAAGGGCTTGTCGGTGCTGCTGCAGGCCAACAACGTGACCGACGAGCTGTTCCGCCAGTACACCGACAACCGCGACAACCCCACCGACACCAAGCGCTTTGGCAAAACCTATCTGCTGGGCGTGAACTACAAGTTCTGAGCCCCAGCGCAGCGTGGGTCGGCGGCGGCAAGCCCGCCCCGACCGCACCGCCTGCACAGACAAAACCGCAACCCCCGCAGCCGCCAAGCCGCTGGGGTTGTTTACATTGAGGGTCTCACCCAGAACCGCAGCACCGCAGCACCGGCACCATGAAAACGCAAACCCGCTCAGACTCGTTGATCCAGCGCATCGTCATCGCCGGTGGTGGCACTGCGGGCTGGATGGCGGCGGCCGCCTTATCCAAGGTGCTGCGTGGCAAGGTGGCCATCACCCTGGTTGAAAGCGAAGAGATCGGCACCGTGGGCGTGGGCGAAGCCACGATCCCGATGATCCAGCTCTTCAACCGCGTGCTCGAACTCGACGAAGACGAGTTCATGCGCGAAACGCAGGGCAGCTTCAAGCTCGGCATTGAATTTGTGAACTGGGGCCAACAGGGCAGCCGCTACATGCATGCCTTCGGCCGCTTTGGCCAAGACCTGTGGACCGTGCCGTTTCACCAGTACTGGCTGAAGATGCACCAGGCCGGCAAGGTGCCCGACATCGGCGAATACGCGATCACCCGCGTCGCCGCTTACCGCAACCGCTTCATGCGAGCCCCGGCCGAGGTGCAGAACTCGCCGCTGAACGACATCACCTACGCCTTTCACTTCGACGCCAACCTCTACGCACGCTACCTGCGCCGGCACGCCGAAGGCCGCGGCGTGCAGCGCGTGGAAGGCAAGATCGCCGAAGTCGCGCTGCGTGTTTCCTCAGACCCCAAACTGGATGGCCACGTGCAGGCCTTGGTGATGGAAGATGGCCAGCGCATCGAAGGTGATCTGTTCATCGACTGCACCGGTTTTCGTGGCCTGCTGATCGAACAAACGCTGAAGACTGGCTTCGAAGACTGGACCCACTGGCTGCCCTGCGACCGCGCCGTGGCCGTGCCCTGCGCTTCGGTGCAACCGCTCACGCCCTACACCCGCAGCACCGCGCACCGGGCCGGCTGGCAATGGCGCATACCGCTGCAGCACCGCACCGGCAACGGCCATGTCTTCAGCAGCCGGCACGTCAGCGAAGACGAAGCCACGGCGGTGCTGCTGCAAAACCTGGACGGCGAAGCGCTGGCCGAGCCACGCACGCTGCGCTTCACCACCGGCATGCGGCGCCAGGGCTGGAACCGCAACGTGGTGGCCATGGGCCTGGCCAGCGGCTTTCTGGAACCCTTGGAAAGCACCAGCATCCACCTGATCCAGACCGCCATCGCGCGGCTGATCGACTTCTTCCCTGCCACCGGCTTCAGCGCCGTCGACATCGACGAATACAACCGCCTGTCGCGCTTCGAATTCGAACGCATCCGCGACTTCATCATCCTGCACTACCACCTCAACCAGCGCACCGACTCGCCGTTTTGGGTGGCTTGCCGCGAGATGGACGTGCCTGAGACCCTGCAGGCCAAACTGAAACTGTTTGCCAGCCATGGTCGCATCGTGCGCGAGAACAACGAGTTGTTCTCCGAGCTGGCCTGGTTCCAGGTCATGCACGGCCAGCACCTGCAACCTCGCGGTTACCACCCTCTGGTGGACAGCTTGGACGAAGCACAGATAACGAGCTACCTGGGCGGTGTGCACGAGCTGATCGAGCGCTGCGTCGACGTGATGCCTGGCCACGCCGACTTCATCAGCCGCCACTGCGCGGCGGCGCGCTGATGGCTCAGCCCGCCACCAGCCGCCGCCGACTGCGCCGCGCGTGCGGCACCCACTTCAACCTCGCCCAGCGCCGCCACATCAGCAAGCCGCGCAGCCACTCGTCGGCCGCGTAGGCGATCCACAAGCCCACCAGCCCCAGACCCAGTTCGACACCCAGAAACCAGCTGCCACCGGCCAGCACGACCAGCATGCTGGCCGAGCCCGCCAGCACCGGATAGCGCGCGTCACCGGTGGCGCGCAGCGCGTTGATGACCACCAGGTTGAAAGTCCGCCCCGGCTCCAGCAAGACGGTGCACCACAGCAGCGTGGTGGCCGCAGCGATGATCTGCAGGTCTTGCGTGAACAAGCGCATCAACCACGGCGCCAACAGCGCGGCCGCAGCGGCCACACCGACGCTGACCAGCAAGCCCAGGCCCAGCGCCCGGCGCACCAGCAGGTGGGCCTGGCGCAGCCGCCCGGCACCGATGTGGTGGCCCACCACGGTCTCCACACTCAAGCCCATGGCCAGTCCAAAAAGCAGTACCAGGTGAATGATCTGCATGGCGTAGGCGTGGGTGGCCAGCGCCCTGGCGCCCAGCAGGCCGGCCACCGCCACACTGACCGTGAAGGCCAGCCGGTAGGCGATGTTTTCGGCCGCGCCGGGCAGGCCGATGTGAGCCAAGGCCACCAGTTCTTTGCGGCGCAGCCGCCACCAGTCGGCCGCTTCTGGCACCAAGCCCAAGCGCACACGCCACAGCCACAGGTGCAGCACCAAGCCCAAGGTGCGTGACAGCACCAGCGCCAAGGCAAACCCGGGCAGTCCCAGGCCAGGCCACGGGCCCAGGCCCCACATCAGCGGCACGGCCAGACTCAGGTGGGTGGCGTGCATCACCAGCATCACCAACAGCGTGTCGCGTGCGTGCAGATGGGCGCGCATCACCGCGCCCATCGACGCGTTCCACGCGTCCAGCAGCATGGCAGGCGCCAGCCACAGCAACAGCGGCAGCGCCAAAGGCAAGACTTCGGCTGGCGCGTTCAACAAACGCAGCAAAGCCGGCGCGCCCACCGCCGCGGACATTGCCACCGCGCCACCCACCCAGGTGCTGGCGCCCAAGGCGGCGCGGGCCACCAAGTCGGCCGTGTCGCGCCGGCCAGCGCCCAAGCCCTGCGTCACCACCACCACCACGCCAGCACCCACCACGCGGAACAGGATGAAGAGCATGCCCACCACGTGGTTGGACAACGCAAACGCCGCGCCCGAGTTGTCTGACAGGTGCGCGGCCAGCGCGGTGCCCACCACGCCCACCAGCATGCCCAGCAGCAGTTCCAGAAAGAGCGGCCAAACCAACGCAAACAGCCGCGGGGCTGGGGTGCTGGGGGCTTGCACTTTCAGGCCGGTTCCAGCCACTGCGCGATCTGGTCCAGCGGCTTTTTCACGCCCCCATGCGCTGGCACCTGGCAACCGGGCTGTGGGTAGCCCACCACCAACAGGATCACCGGCTTTTCTTGCAGCGGCCGCTGGCAAATTTGATTCAAGAAGCCCAGCGGGCTGGGCGTGTGGGTCAACGTGGCCAGACCGGCGTGGTGCAAGGCGGCGATCAGGAAGCCCGTGGCAATGCCCACCGACTCGGGCACGTAGTAGTGGCTGTAGCGTTGACCATCGCTGCGCAATCCGTACTTCTGCGCAAAGATGGTGATCAACACCGGCGCTTCTTCCAGAAACGGCTTGTGGGGGTCGGTGCCCAGCGGCGACAAGGCGTCCAGCCACTCTTGGGGCGCACGGCCGCTGTAGAACTCGCTCTCCTCGGCTTCAGCGGCTTGGCGAATGCGCTGCTTGCGCGCAGGGTCGGTGATGACGCTGAAGAACCAAGGCTGCTGGTTGGCGCCCGAGGGCGCGGTGCCGGCAGCCAGAAGGCACTGGTTGATGACCTCGCGCGGCACCGGCCGGGTGTCGAAGTCGCGCACCGAGCGGCGGCGGGCGATGTCTTGTCTGAACGCCTGGGCACGCTGCACCATGTCTGCTGCCGCGTATTCGCGGTAGCCCGGCAAGGGCTGCAGTTCAAACGGCGGCGGTGTGTGGGGTGGGGTGGGGTCAGCAGCGTTCATGACAGGGGCATCGGTTCATCAGCGCCGAAGTCTGCCTCATGACGCGCACCACACGCTGTTTGCATGAGGCAGCCTGGACGTGCCGGTTCGGCCATGCCACGCTGGCCAACCACACGGGCCAACCACGCGGCCCACCCATGATCTAGGGTCTGGCTTGGCGTTCGCAAAGGCTTCATGATCACCCCACCTTGCGCCCACGCTGCGCACCACCCCCACCCCAGGAAGTGACCATGGCAACCGCATCCCGTCCTATCGCCAAGGCTGAGGCCAAGGCTAAGACCAAGGCCAAGGCCTTGGCCTTGCACCTGGGCCTGAACACCGTGAACCCGGCCGCCTACGAAGGCTGGGACGGCCCCTTGGCCGCCTGCGAATTTGACGCCAACGACATGGCGGCGCTGGCCCGCAAACAAGGCATGAAGCCCACCCTCTTACTGACCAAAAAGGCTACCCGCGCGGCGCTGTTGGCGGGCCTGCGCAAGGCGGCCAAGGCGCTGAAGCCGGGCGACCTGTTCTTCCTGACCTTTTCGGGCCACGGTGGCCAGGTGCCCGACACCAACCGCGACGAGCCCGACCGCAAGGACGAAACCTGGTGCCTGTTTGACGGCCAACTGATCGACGACGAGCTCTACTTCGAGCTCAGCCGCTTTGCCGCCGGCGTGCGGGTGCTGGTGCTCAGCGACAGCTGCCACAGCGGCAGCGTCACGCGCGCACGCACACCGCCAGCCCCGCCACCGGGTCAGCGCGCCAAGCTGATGCCCGCCGCCGTGGGCAACCGGGTCTACGCGGCCCACCAGGCCTTGTACGACAAGCTGCAAGCCGACGTGGCCACGGCGGCGCGAAAGGCGGCTACCGACCCCGATGCCGCCTTGGCCCTGGTGGCGCTGACCGGTGCTGCCGCCCAGGCCACCGAGCTGGTCGGGCCCTTCAAGCCTGCGGTGCTGTTGATCTCGGGTTGCCAGGACAACCAGACCAGCATGGACGGTGAGCACAACGGTGCCTTCACCGAAAAGCTGCTGCAGGTGTGGAACCACGGTGCCTTCAAAGGCAGCTACAGCAGTTTTCACGCGCGCATTCGCGCCGCCTTGCC
>JAYVSX010000139.1:0-8739 GCA_043774975.1 Rubrivivax sp. | reverse complement strand
CAATACCACTTCGCGACCAGCGGCTGCACCATTGAGCACCTTGATGGAAGCCGGTTGGGCGGCCGGAGCTGGCGCACTGGCGGCGCCCAGAGCGCTAAGACCAGAGTTGGCACCGGCACCCGCAGGGGCGCCCATACCCGGCTGGGCACTGCCGGGCCGCATGATCATGGTCTTTTCGTAGTCGCTGGACTCGTCGACCAGGTACTTGATCTTGTACTTGCCGATTTCGACGGTGTCGTTGTGGGTCAGCAGCTGCTTTTTGATGGCCTTGCCGTTGATGTAAGTCCCGTTGGTGCTGTTGAGGTCTTCAATGAAGACGTCGCCGCCCACCATCTGCAACACGGCGTGCTCGCCACTGACGGCGAGGTTGTCGATCACGATGTCGTTGTATGGACGCCGACCCAATGTGGTCTTGTCCTTGGTGATCTGTACTTCCTTGATCACCACGCCGTCGAGCGAAACCACCAGCTTGCCCATGCCTACCCTCAATTCATTCCGCCGCCGGCTACAGCGGTCTTGACGCCGGGTGGCGCCGCTAGTTGTTTGTGGAAGGCGGACACCGCCTCAACGCCGGAAGGGCCACCACGACCTTGCCGGTGCGCTCGCGCCGCCGGAGGCGCGCCCCAGAATCACGGAGATATTATCCTTTCCGCCAGCATCGTTGGCGGCATCAATCAGCGCACGGGTGCCCGATTCAAGGGAGTCGTGCGCCAGCAACACCTGTGCGATGCCTTCATCGTCGAGCATGTCCGACAAGCCGTCGGAACACAAAAGGAACAGATCGCCCGCCTGAACGTCGTGCTGGTGGGTCTCCAGCAGAACGGTGTCTTCGACCCCAACGGCGCGGGTGACCAAGTTCTTGTTGGCCGAAAAGGCCGCCTGCTCGGGCGTGATCAAACCAGCGTCGATTTGCTCTTGCAGCAAAGAGTGGTCGCGGGTGATCTGTTGGAGCCGACCTTCTCGCAACCGGTAACAGCGGGAGTCGCCCACGTGGCCCAGCAGAACGCGGTTGTCGCGGAAAACAGCCACCACCAAGGTGGTGCCCATGCCCGCGTACTGCGGATTGGAATTGGCGGCGTTGAAGATGGCGCGGTTGGCGTTGTCGACGCAGATGTCCATGGCGCGTCGCACTTCGGCGTCACTGGCTTGAGCACTGGCTTCACGCAGCCAGCGGCCCAACTCGGTGCGGATGAAACTCGTGGCCATGTTGCTGGCCACCTCGCCGGCGTTGTAACCCCCCATGCCGTCGGCCAGCACGGCCATGCTGACGCCGTCGTCGGTGGCAACCGAATCTTCGTTGTTGCTGCGTGCCCTGCCGGGGTCCACGGCTGCATGGAGCTCGATTGTCATGGGCTCGGGAAAAGTCGGCGCTGTGAGATCACAAGGATCGCGATTGTGCTACGGATCATGGCCCACATTGGGGCGCTGCAATCCGCGTCCCTGTGACTTCGCACCGGCAGCTGTCATGTCCAGGGCGATCTTGCGCAACGCCGTGGCCAAGGCTGCGCCGTTCTGTGGCCGCATGGGTGGTGACTTCGCCAGGAGCCGGGCGATGAGTTCCGCCAGCGCCATCGGAAGGTCGGGGCGCAAGGTGTGCAGATGGGGCGGGGTAACCGATGCCACTTGTTTCAACAATTCGCCCATGTTGCTGGCGGTGTGGGGCAGTTGGCCCGTCAACAACTCAAAAAGCAGCACGCCCATCGCGTAGAGGTCGGTGCTGGCACTGGGCAGCCCACCGGCCAGTTGCTCTGGGGCCATGTAGGCTGGAGTTCCCAATACGATGCCGGTGCCGGTGCTGCTGATGCCGTTGAGCCCGGCCAAACCAAAGTCCGTCAGCTTGATGGTCTGGCTGGCCCAGTCGAGCAGAACATTGGCTGGTTTGACATCGCGGTGCACGATGCCCTGTCGGTGCGCACAGTCCAGGGCCAGTGCGACTTGCTCGACCACCCGCAAGGTCAGCAACTCAGGTAGCAGCTTGGGCGCATGCGTGTAGCCGCTGAGGTCGGTGCCCGCAATGGCTTCCATGCTCAACCAGACGAACGAGCCCTCTTGGCCCGCGTCATGAACGGCCACGATGTTTGGATGAATCAGGGTGCGCGCAAGTTGGGCACTTTGCAAGAAGGCCCGAGCCGAATCCGCGCCGGCCTGCGTGCCTTCAAGGCTGGCCACCTTGAGGGCCACCAGTTGGCCGCTGCTCAGGTGTTCGGCCAGAAAGACCCGGCTCTGGGTGCCGTGGCCCAGGGGCCTGAGCAAACGGTGCCCGGCAATTTCAGCACCAGAGAGCAGACCTGCGCTCACGGCCGACCCGTGTTACCCAGCGTTGGGCGGGGCGGAGTGTGCAGCATGGCGCCGCTTGATCAGCAGGCCGGCGGCCAACACCAGCAGGGCGCCAGCGATGCCAGCACCATAGCGGATGGAGGCCAATACCTCGGGCAGAGCGCCAAACTTTGCTGGGGGCAGCGTGGGCAGATAGCCCAGCACCGCAGGGTCGGTGACGGCCATCGTGCCTGCGATCCAACCCAGCAGCATGCCGCCGATGGTGATGATGGCCGGAAAACGGTCCATCAGTTTGATGACCAGTTGGCTGCCCCAGACAATGATGGGAATCGAAACCAGCAGCCCAAAAACGACCAAGGGCATCTTGTGGTCGCCACCGGCACCTTCGGCAGCGCCGGCGATCGCAATCACGTTGTCCACGCTCATGACCAAGTCGGCCACGATGACGGTTTTGACAGCCGCCCAGAGCTTGTCGGACGACTGGATGTCGCCATGTCCATCTTCATCACCTGGCGCCAGCAGCTTGACGCCGATCCAGATCAGCAAAACCGCGCCCACGATCTTCAGATAGGGCACGGCCAACAGCGTGAGCGCAAAAAAGATCAGGATCACGCGCAGCACGATGGCACCCACGGTGCCCCACATGATGCCTTTGGTGCGAAGGTCCGGTGGCAACTTGCGACAGGCCAGGGCGATGACCACCGCGTTGTCGCCACCCAAGAGAATGTCGATCATGATGATCTGACCGACGGCAATCCAAAAGTCGGCGTGCATGAAGGCGTCCATGTTTGACGGCGCTCCTGGGTGGGTGGGTAAATGATGGGCAGTCTAGGGCCGCTGGGCTACTGAACCACTGCGGCGACTACGGATGGCGGCGGTATGCCGGACGGCTGCTGGGCAGCCTGGCGGAGTGCCCGGTTGAATCAGTGGGCGGGCGGCGGGCGCCCGCCGTGGTGCTTTAGAGCAGGGCCTTGAGCAACTTGGCCATCTCCGAAGGATTGCGCGTGATCGTGAAGCCGCACTCCTCCATGATGGCCAGCTTGGCGTCGGCCGTGTCGGCCCCACCGCTGATTAGCGCGCCAGCGTGGCCCATGCGCTTGCCGGCCGGCGCGGTCACGCCGGCGATGAAGCCGACGATGGGCTTTTTCATGTTGAGTTGGCACCAGCGCGCCGCCTCGGCTTCGTCGGGGCCACCGATTTCGCCAATCATGATGACAGCGTCGGTGTCAGGGTCGTCATTGAACAGGCGCATCACGTCGATGTGCTTGAGGCCGTTGATCGGGTCGCCGCCAATGCCCACCGCGCTGCTCTGGCCCAGGCCAATTTCAGTCAGCTGCGCCACCGCTTCGTAGGTCAGCGTGCCCGAACGGGAAACCACACCGATGCGGCCCTTGCGGTGAATGTGCCCGGGCATGATGCCGATCTTGATCTCTTCGGGCGTGATCAAGCCTGGGCAGTTGGGCCCCAGCAGCAAGGTCTGTTTGCCGCCGGCGGCTTCCTTTTTCTTCATCTTGTTGCGCACCTCCAGCATGTCCTTCACGGGGATGCCTTCGGTGATGCAGATGGCCAGGTCCAGGTCGGCTTCAACCGCTTCCCAGATCGCTGCCGCCGCGCCAGCAGGCGGCACGTAAATGACGCTGACGGTGGCGCCCGTTTGCCCGGCTGCTTCGCGCACGCTGGCGTAGATGGGAATGCCTTCAAAGCTTTCACCGGCCTTCTTGGGGTTGACGCCGGCTACGAAGCAGTTCTTGCCGTTGGCATAACCCTGGCAGCCCTTGGTGTGGAACTGACCGGTCTTGCCCGTGATGCCCTGGGTGATGACCTTGGTGTCTTTGTTGATGAGGATGCTCATGCTGTTCTCGTCCTTACTTGACTGCGGCGACGATCTTGGTCGCGGCTTCGGCCATGGTGTCTGCACTGATGATCGGCAAGCCGGACTCCTTGAGCAGTTTCTTGCCCAGGTCCTCGTTGGTGCCCTTCATGCGCACCACCAGTGGCACGTTCAGGTTGACCGCCTTGCACGCCGCAATCACGCCCTCTGCGATGGTGTCGCACTTCATGATGCCGCCAAAAATGTTGACCAAGATGCCCTTGACGGACTTGTTGGCCAACATGATCTTGAAAGCCTCGGTGACCTTTTCGGCGGTGGCGCCGCCGCCCACGTCCAGGAAGTTGGCTGGTTCACCGCCAAACAGCTTGATCGTGTCCATGGTGGCCATGGCCAGGCCTGCGCCATTGACCAGGCAGCCGATGTTGCCGTCCAGGCTGATGTAGCTGAGATCGAACTTGCTGGCCTCGACTTCGGCCGGGTCTTCTTCGTCGAGGTCGCGGTAGGCCACGATCTCGGGGTGTCGAAAGAGTGCGTTGCTGTCGAAATTGAACTTGGCGTCCAGCGCCTTGATGTTGCCGTTGCCTTCCAGGATCAGCGGATTGATCTCGGCCAGGCTGGCGTCGGTTTCCACGTAGCAGGCGTACAGCTTCTTCAGCACGTCAATCGCCTGGGCCTGGCTGGCAGTGGGAACGCCAATGCCCGACGCCAGTTCCATGGCCTGGGCGTCGGTCATGCCCAACAGCGGGTCGATGAAGACTTTGAGAATCTTTTCGGGCGTGCTGTGGGCCACCTCTTCGATGTCCATGCCGCCTTCACTGCTGGCCATCATCGCCACCTTCTGCGTGGCCCGATCGGTCAGCGCGGCAACGTAGTACTCTTTTTTGATGTCCGCACCTTCTTCGACCAGCAGGCGTCGGACCTTTTGGCCCTCAGGACCGGTTTGGTGGGTCTTGAGTTGCATGCCCAAGATCTGGTTGGCCAGGGTTTCAACCTCGGCTTGCGACCGAGCCAACTTCACCCCACCGCCTTTGCCGCGTCCGCCAGCGTGGATCTGGGCTTTCACCACCCACACGGCGCCGCCCAGTTTTTGGGCCGCTTCCTGGGCTTCGCGGACGTTGAACGCCGGGTAACCGCGTGGCACGGGAACACCGTGGGCGCGCAGCAGTTCCTTGGCTTGGTATTCATGGATCTTCATCGGATTTCCTCAGCTGCTATGTCAAATCGGAAGAGGGGCACTCTGTGGCGGCAGCGGGCGCCGCTGGCCGGTACCAGCGCGGGTAATAAAGCCGCACCGGCTCACCGTCGCTGCGCAGGGCGTGACAACGGTCTATTTGAAACGGTTGGCGGGCGCCTTCGGCTTCACCCCGGGTGTCAATCACCTCGCCCACCATGGCTTGGACCACGGCGGTGGGCAGCACCTGGGCCAGTTCGGTGATGTGGGTGCAACCGAGAACGCCGCCCAGTTTGTCGCGCAGCTGTTTCCGGAAGCCTTGCAGCAAGTTCAGACCGATCAGCCGGGCGTACGCGTCGCCATGGGCGTCGCAGTGGCCAGCGTAGGGCATCCAGCGGGTTTCCGAACCCGCTTCCACCACGTCGAGCTGCTCGTTCACCACCAGGCGCAGCAGCATCTCGTGAATGGGGGTGCCTGCCGGGCGCGGGCCCTGAGCCAATTGCGCAACCCAGGTTTTCACGTCGCTGAGCGTGGCGTCGACCTCCCAAAGCCCGTTGCCACGGGCAAACACCTGCACGTCTATCTGGCGGCGGTGTTTGAGCTGGCGCTGTGGCGCCGCTGTGGGGAGGCTCATCGTGAGGGGTGCAGATTGGGCGCTGGGCGCTAAGGCAGCGCGGCCGCGAATTTAGCATGGTGCTGTGCAGCACAGCCTTACCGGGCGCTGCAGAAGCGCTGAGTTTTCGCTGGTTCAGTTTTCTTCGCGGCCCTGCACGATGCGGCGGATGACTTCGCTGTCGAACCCGCGGCCAGCCAGGAAACGCATTTGCTGGACGGCTTGTTTGGCGTCCACCGGTGCTGCGCCAAATCGGCGCGCCCAGACATGGCGCGCCCGTTCAAGCTCGGTTCCGCGCGCCTGCTGCAGGGTGCTGGTCACCAACTCAGCGTCCAGCCCTTTCGCTTGGAGCACCTGTTTCAGGCGCCGAGCCCCAAAGCGGCGACCTTGGTGGAGCAGCACCGCTTCGGCCACGCGGGCTTCGCTGAGCAGCCCCGCAGCGGTCAGCTGGTCGAGTGCTGCGGCGATTTGGGCCGAGGCTGAAGCGGCCTCGTTGTCTTGCACGTGGCGCGCGAGCTTGCGTTCAAGCTCCAGGCGGGAGTGCTCGCGCTGCGTCAGGTAGCGCAACGCTCGACCTTTGACAGAAAGGGCACCAAAGCCCATGCGAGCCGCCTTCGATGGGCCGTTGGTTCAGCGGCCTACCCAGCGGCTTGGACGCCTTGCAAAGGAATGCCCATGGACTCGCGCACCTTGTTTTCGATTTCGCGGGCCACGTCGGCGTTTTCCCGCAGAAATTCGCGGGCATTGTCTTTGCCCTGACCAATTTTTTCGCCGTTGTAGGCGTACCAGGCACCACTCTTGTCCAGGATCCGGGCCTCGACGCCCATGTCGATGATTTCGCCTTCGCGGCTGATGCCTTCGCCGTACAGGATGTCGAACTCAGCGGTCTTGAAGGGCGGCGCCACCTTGTTCTTGACGACCTTGACCTTGGTTTCGCTGCCGATGACCTCTTCGCCCTTCTTGATGTTGCCCGTGCGGCGGATGTCGAGGCGAACCGAGGCGTAGAACTTCAATGCATTGCCGCCGGTGGTGGTTTCGGGGTTGCCGAACATCACGCCGATCTTCATGCGGATCTGGTTGATGAAGATGACCATGGTGTTGGTCTTCTTGATGGAGCCGGTGAGCTTGCGCAGCGCCTGGCTCATCAGGCGGGCCTGCAGGCCAGGCAGGCTGTCGCCCATTTCGCCTTCGAGTTCGGCCTTGGGCGTGAGCGCCGCCACGGAGTCGATGACGATCAGGTCGATGGAACCCGAGCGCACCAGTGCGTCGACAATTTCAAGCGCCTGCTCACCGGTGTCGGGCTGGCTGATCAGCAGGTCTTGCAGATTGACGCCCAGTTTCTGTGCGTACTGGATGTCCAGTGCGTGTTCGGCGTCGATGAAGGCCGCCGTGCCGCCGACTTTTTGCATCTCGGCGATGACCTGCAAGGTCAGCGTGGTTTTGCCCGAAGACTCCGGGCCGTAGATCTCGACCACCCGGCCGCGCGGCAAACCACCCACGCCCAGCGCGATGTCCAGCCCCAGCGAGCCGGTGGACACAACCTGAATGTCCTCGATGACTTCGCCCTCGCCCAGGCGCATGATCGAGCCCTTGCCGAACTGCTTTTCTATTTGCTGCAGAGCGGCCTGCAAGGCCTTGGCTTTTTCAGTGTTCAGTGCTTTGACGGGTGCGTCCATGGGGTGGCTCCTGGGTGAATCTGTTGTGGCGATTATGGACCACAAGCTGGATATTCGTACAGTTCTTTTGGGGTAACTCTGTGGTCTGCACCCCTTCGAGGGAGCTTTTGCGAGCGATCAAGGCTGGTGTCAGGGTGCTGCCTAGGAGTCTGTCGGACTTGGGGCGTGGAAGCGAAATTTGGCCCCAGCGAGGACAGTTTTTGCCGGGCTTGCAGGCCCATAGCCATTGCTATGGGACAAAAGGCCGGTGAAAAGTGGACCGCTGCGGCCAAATTGCAGCCGACGTTCCCCAAGTCCGACAGGCTCCTAGAATGGACGCAACAAGCACAGGACCGCCCAAACGAGGTGGTCTGACCGGTTCACACCGCCAGGAGACAAGATCATGCGCGTACTCATCGCCGAAGACGACCAGGTCATGGCCGACGGCCTGTTGCGTTCGCTGCGCTCAGCGGGCTATGCGGTGGACCACGTGGCCAGTGGCAGCGAAGCCGACGCGGCTTTGGCGGCCCACGAATTTGACATGGTCATCCTCGATCTGGGTTTGCCGCGGATGCATGGCTTCGAAGTCTTGCGCAAGCTGCGGGCGCGCGGCAACGCGGTGCCGGTGCTGATCTTGACTGCGGGCGACAGCGTGGAGCAGCGTGTCAAGGGCCTGGATCTGGGCGCCGACGACTACATGGCCAAGCCCTTCTCGCTGCAGGAGCTGGAGGCGCGGGTGCGCGCCCTGACGCGGCGTGGCCTGGGCACCGCCTCCAACCTGCTCAAACATGGCCCGCTGACTTTCGACGCGACCGGTCGTGTGGCCTACCTCAACGACCAGATGGTGGAGCTGTCGGCACGTGAACTCAGCTTGCTGGAAGTGCTGTTGCAGCGGGCTGGGCGCTTGGTCAGCAAGGACCAGTTGGTTGAACGGCTGTGTGAATGGGGCGAAGAGGTCAGCAACAACGCCATCGAGGTCTACATCCACCGGCTGCGCAAGAAGATCGAGCAAGGCCCCGTTCGCATTGCCACGGTGCGAGGTCTGGGCTACTGCCTGGAAAAGATTCCCGCTTGAGAGCGCCCCCAGGCGGCGTTGCCGCCGCCCCCCGAGGGGGATGAGTAAAGTAACCAAGTGACATTTGCTCATGAGCGCCCCCAGGCGGCGTTGCCGCCGCCCCCCGAGGGGGATGAG
>JAYVSX010000138.1:0-3047 GCA_043774975.1 Rubrivivax sp. | reverse complement strand
ACGACCTGATGGACGGCCACAGCCACCAAGCGCTGCACGACCTGTTGGGCGCGCTGCACACCGAAGACCCGGCCCGCATTGAAGCGGCGACATCGGCGCTGTTGCGCATCGGCGCCACCTCGGGCGCCGACATGCTGTGCGGCGTGCTGCTGGCACTGACCACTTGGCAAGACGCGTTCTAGAAAACTTCATCCGACCATGAACCTCAGCAACAACACCCTCCTGACCCAAACGCCATCGGTGCTGAACATCGGCATCGACGGCTTCAACGCCAGCATCACGGCCAACGGTGGCCACCTGGGCCAGTTGCAGTGGCGCCCACCGGGCAACGCCGACGCGCAACTGGCCTGGCAGCTGGCCCAGTTGATGGGCGACGAGCGCATCACCCAGGCCAACACACTGGCCACCCAGCGCATCATCAACGCCCGCCCGATGTGGGAAGACATCGCGCTGCGCGCCGACGGCGTGTGGCCCGAACTGAAGGGCACCCGGCTGTTGCTGCACGCCGGCCCGCCAGTGGCCTGGGAAGACATGTGCGGCCCGATGCATGGCGCCATGATCGGCGCCGTTCTCTACGAAGGCTGGGCCGACACCGCCGAGAAGGCCCGGTGCATGCTGGCGGCGGGCGAAATCGAATTTGCGCAATGCCACGACTTCAAGGCCGTGGGCCCCATGACCGGCATCATCAGCGCGTCGATGCCCTTGATCCAGGTGCGCGAAGCCAGCCATGGCAACCTGGCCTACACCAACATCAACGAAGGCATCGGCCGCTGCCTGCGGTTTGGCGCCAACGGGCCCGACGTGATCAAGAAGTTGAAGTGGTTTGAAGCGGTGCTGGCACCGGTTCTCAAGGCCGCCGTGCGCCACAACTTTGACAGCACCGGCGGCATCGACCTGAAGGCCATTCAAAGCCAGGCGCTGCTGATGGGCGACGAGGTGCACAGCCGCAATGCCGCGTCCACGTCACTGTTTTTCATGACCCTGGCGGTGCCGCTGGCTGGCTTGAGCGACGGCCGCCACGCGGTGCCACAAGACCACATCCACCAGACGCTGGACTTTGTGGCCCGCACCTCGCAGTTTTTCCTGAACTACTCGATGGTGGCCTGCAAGGCCATCATGGACGCCGCCCACGGTGTGCCTTTCAGCAGCGTGGTCACCGCCACCGCGCGCAACGGCACAGAAACGGGCCTGCGGGTCAGCGGCCTGGGGTCGCAGTGGTTCACAGCCCCGTCGGATTTGCCACAGGGCCTGTTTTTCCCCGGTTTCAAACAAGCCGACGCCTGCCCCGACATTGGCGACAGCGCCATCACCGAAACCGCCGGCCTGGGTGGCTGTTCGTTTGCGGCGTCGCCCGCACTCACACTGCTGGCTGGCGGCACGGTCTCTGACGCGGTGCGCTACAGCCGCGAGATGCTGGAGATCACCGTCACCCGCAACCCGGCCTTGAGCCTGCCGGCGTTGGACTTTGCCGGTGCGCCCTGCGGCTTCGACGTGCGCAAGGTGGTTGACACCGGCATCCGCCCCTTGGTGACCACCGGCATCGCGCACAAAGAGGCCGGCATCGGCCAGATCGGCGCCGGCATCGTGCGCGTGCCGATGGCTTGCTACACGTCGGCCCTGAGCGCCATGGCCGAACAATTCCTGAAGGCCTGAAGCAAGACGCCAGTGCGGCCGGCGCGGCCAACAACACGGCCCATGCAGGCATGATCGGGACCATGTCCACCGCCGTCCCGTCCATCCGCGCCACCCTTCGTCACCAGGCCTTTCGCTGGCAACTGGGCGGCGGCACCATCTACTTCGTCGGCAACGCCATGCAGGCCATGGCGGCGGCATGGCTGATGGTTGAAGTCAGTGGTTCGTCGTTCCTGGCCGCCTTGGTGCAGACCGCCGTCTTTTTGCCGATGTTCTTGCTGGCCCTGCCCGCCGGCGTGCTGGCCGACACCACCGACCGGCGCCGCCTGATGCTGGGCGCCTTGCTGGTGCAAGCGGTGCTGATGGCGCTGATGGCCTTGCTGTTCTTGCTGGGCGTGGCCGGTGCCGCCACCTTGCTGGTGCTGACCTTCCTGGCCGGCTGCTGCACGGCCATGCTGTCGCCGTCGTGGAACTCGGGCATCGTCGACGTGGTGCCGCGTGATGAGCTGCCGCAGGCCATCACCGCCATCGGCATTGCCTACAACTGCGCGCGCGCCTTGGGCCCGGCGCTGGCCGGGCCGGGCTGGGTGTTTGTGCTGACGGTGCTGGGCGTGCTGGCGCTGTTTGAATCGGTGCGTCGATTCCCGCCTCGGCCCCACCCGCCTTCGCGCTTGCCGGCCGAACGGCTGTGGGGCGGCATGCTCAGCGCGCTGCGCTTTGCGCGCCATTCTGAAACCGTGCTGGCACAACTGGTTCGCACGGTGGCCTACAGCGCGGCGGGCTCGGCGCTGTGGGCGCTGTTGCCCGTCATCGGCCAACGCCAGTTGGGCCTGGGCGCCACCGGCTTTGGCTTCTTGATGGCCTGCCTGGGCACCGGTGCGGTGCTGGCGGGCCTGGTCATCGGGCGGCTGCGGGCGCGCCTGGGCCTGGAGCGCCTGGTCTTGCTGGGCTGCGCGGTGTTTGCCGTGGTGATGGCCATTGCCGCACTGTCCACCATCCATGTGCTGACCTATGGCGCGCTGATGGCCGGCGGCGCCAGCTGGATGAGCGTGATGTCCACCTACAACACCGCCACCCAGACCAGCGTGCCGCCCTGGGTGCGCGCCCGCGCCACCGCCTTGCACACGCTGTGCGCGCTGGGTTCGTTTGCGATTGGCAGCGCCTTCTGGGGCGCGCTGTCCGACATCGTGGGCCTGACGCCCGCGCTGCTGGTGGGCGCAGCGGCCATGGCCGGCGGTTTGCTGCTGGCACGCCCGTTCCCGCTGCGCATGGGCGACACCCAGGACGTGACGCAGGTGCTGCTTTCACAAGACCTTTTTGTGGCCTACGAACCCGACCCCGAGGCCGGCCCCGTGGCGGTGGAGATTGCCTACCGCGTGCGCCCGGACAAAACAGCGCACTTCCTGGAAGAGGTG
>JAYVSX010000137.1:0-5899 GCA_043774975.1 Rubrivivax sp. | reverse complement strand
GGGCCCTTGCCGTACCAGATGCCAAAGACGCCGTCGTATTTTTTGCTTTGCGGATACAGGTCGAGTTGCTGTGTGCCCCAGACTGCGGTGGCGCCCAGTTCTTCGTTGACGCCGGGCTGAAAGACGATGTGGTTGTCGACCAGGTGCTTCTTGGCCGCCCACAGCGCCTGGTCGTAGCCACCCAGCGGGCTGCCGCGGTAACCGCTGATGAAGCCGCCGGTGTTCAGGCCCGCGGCCAGGTCACGTTGGCGCTGCAGCATGGGCAGGCGCACCAGCGCTTGCACACCGCTCATGAAGGCGCGGCCGGCGCCCAGGCTGTACTTGTCGTCCAAGGTGGCGGTTTCCAGGGCCTTGCGGACGGACTCGGGCAACGGTGCGTTCATGTCGGGGCAACTCCTGGCGCGGATGGGCTGAAGGGCTAAGGGCTTTGGGCTGGGCGGCAGTTTAGGCAATGCGGCTCTTCATGTCTTTTCTTTTGATGCCCGTTCAGGCATGCTCTGCGCAAGGTTCTTGCTACCGTTTAAGAAATTCACAACGAATGACGCTCAAAAAGTCGGCATTGGGGAAAACCACCGCATCAAGCGCCAGCGCCACGGTGGACGCCGCTGATCGCCATGGCGCCGCGCTGGACCGCTACGACCTGTCCATCCTGCAGGCGCTGCAAGCCGACGCCCGCTTGTCCAACGCCGAGTTGGCATCCCGCATCGGGCTCAGCGCAGCCCCCACCTGGCGCCGCGTCAAATGGTTGGAAGAGCAGGGCTACATCACCGGCTACCGTGCCGAGATCGACCGGCGCAAGATCGGCCTGGGTGTGTTGGCCTTTGTGCGGCTGGACGCCGAGCGCAACAACAGCGACAGCACGCGCGAACTGGAGGACGCCATCCGCGCGCGGCCCGAGGTGGTGGCGTGCCACTACATCAGCGGCGCCGGCACCTTTGAGCTGCATGTGGTGGCCACCGACCTGGACGCCTTCTCGCGCCTGGCCATGGACGTGCTGTTCAAGCTGCCCAACGTCAAGGACCTGCACACCAGCTTCAGCTTGGGTGAGGTCAAGGCTGGCGCCGCATTGCCGCTGCAACACCTGATGCCTTTGCGCTGACCGCAACCCAGTCGCTTGCGCAACGGCTGCTTGAGACTCGGCTTTTGCAGCCAGGCAGGCCCCGCGCGGAGCGCGGCCGCCCAGGTGCGCTACGCTCACGTCTGACGGGCGGTTCTGCCCAACTACCACGGGCTCTGAGTTCTTTTGTTCATGAACCGCATTGTCGATTTGCTGTTGACCACCGATCCGGTGCAGCGCGTCCGTCTGGCCCAAGCCGGCTTGGCCATGTTGGTGATGGCCACGGGCGTGGCCGCCATGCACTACTTTGTCTGGGTCGGCGTGGCTTCAGCCGCGCCGGTGCAGTGGTGGGCCGCCGTCACGCTGCTGGGCATGGTCGGATTTTTCAGTTTGATCCGCAGTGGCTGGTCGCTGAAACTGGCCGACCCGGCGCTGACCGTGCCGCAGATTCTGTTCGCCTTGACCAGTGGTGCGGCGGCCTACACGCTGCTGGGTTCAGGCCGCGGCGCGGTGTTTCCGGTGGTGATGGTGGTGCTGATGTTTGGCATGTTTGAGGTGTCGCCACGCCAGATGCGCTGGCTCAGCGCCTACGCGGTGCTGCTCTTTGGCGCCGTGATGGCGCTGATGGCCAACCAGAATCCGCGGGCCTACCCCATTGCGGTGGAGCTGGGCCACTTTCTGTTGGTGGCCACCATGATGCCGGCCACGTCGATGTTGGCCGCTCGGCTGTCGCGCATGCGGCACCGCTCGCGACTGCAACGCGCCGAACTGGCGCAAGCCCTGGCCCGCCTGCGCGAGCACACCACGCGTGACGAACTGACCGGCTTGATCAACAAGCGCCACATGCAAGAGTTGATGGACCAGGAGCATCAACGCTGCATTCGAAGTGGGCAGAGTTTTTGTCTGGCGGTGCTGGACATCGACCGCTTCAAGCCGGTCAACGAAGCCCACGGTTACACCGTGGGTGACGCCGTGCTGCGCGCGGTGGCCCAGGAAGCTCAGCGCCATGTGCGGGTATCGGACATGCTCAGCCGCTGGGGCGGTGAAGAGTTTGTGCTGATGATGGGCGACACGCGTGCGGCCCTGGCCCGGGGCGGGCTGGAGCGGCTGCACCAGAAAGTGGGCGCCCTGCGCATCCTGCACGGCACCGCGGCGGTGGGCATCACCTTGTCGGCTGGCCTGGCTGAGCACCATGCGGGCGAATCGGTGCTGCAGACCCTGGCGCGCGCCGAGCGCGCCTTGCAAGAAGCCAAAGACCAGGGCCGTGACCGGGTGGTGGTGGCCGCATGACGGGTTGGGTTTGACAGCGCCCGGCGGGCGCCTGCCCCTTCGTCACTTTCTGTTGGCTTTGGCGGTGGTGGCGGTGTGGGGCACCAACTTCGTGGTCATCAAGCTGGCGCTGCCCACCTTGCCGCCGCTGTTGCTGGGCGTGCTGCGCTTCACCTTGGTCTTTGTGCCGGCGGCGCTGTTCATCGCGCGGCCCGCCGTGCCTTGGCGCAAGCTGGCGGCTTACGGCATGTTGATCGGCAGCGGCCAGTTTGGCTTGCTCTACCTGGCGCTCAACGGCTTCATCGCGCCGGGTTTGGCTTCACTGGTGATCCAGACCCAGGTCTTTTTCACGATCGCTCTGGCCATGGCCGCCGACGGCGAGCGGGTGCGGCCGCATCAGTGGCTGGCCCTGCTGTTGGCCTCGGTGGGCATCGTGGTGATTGCGTTGAACACCGGCGGTGACATCTCGCTCACCGGTTTGGCCATGGTCTTGGCGGGCGCCTTGTGCTGGGCTGGCGGCAACCAGGTGGCACGCAGCATGGGCCGGGTGCAGATGCTGGGCGTGGTGGTCTGGTCCAGCCTGTTTGCCTTGCCGCCCTTGCTGGGCTTGTCGCTGTTCTTTGAAGGCCCCGCCCGCATGGCGCAAGGTTTGATGGCCGCCGACACCACGGTCTGGGCGGCGGTGGTCTGGCAGGCGCTGGGCAATTCGCTGTTTGGCTACGCGGCTTGGGGCTGGTTGATGGCGCGGCACCCGGCGGCCACCATTGCGCCGCTGGCGCTGTTGGTGCCGGTGTTTGGCATGGGCGCATCGGCCTGGTTCCTGTCCGAGTCATTGCCAGCGTGGAAGCTCACGGCCGCCGCGCTGGTGCTGTCAGGCCTGGCGCTCAACCTGCTGTGGCCACGGGCCCGATCAACGTGAAGGGGCAACGCCCATGTGGCTGCTGATTCTGGAAGCGCTGGCCGCTTTGGGGCTGTTGCTGTTCATCGTTTGGTGGACGATGTTTTCGGGCCGTCGCAAAGGCGACCGCGACCCCGACCGCGACCCGCCCCCACCCGATCCCTAGCGCGAGGTCCGCCAGGGCCTGCGCCACGGTGCGGGGTTTCAGGTCGGCGGCGGTTTTAGAAAACTCAGGGGATCGCTGCGCAGGCGCCGACGAATGGCGGCCGCGATGCGTGAGCGGTCTTGCACCTGGACCCCACGCGACCGCAGTGCCACCTTGAAGGCCAGCCAGAAGCTGACGCCCAGGTTGAGCACACCGGTGCAGGCGATGCCCGCCACACACCACCAGAAGGCCGACTCGAACAGCAGGTCCCAGCCCAGGGCGCCCAGCGCGGCGGCCAGTTGTCCGGTCGACAGGGTCACGTGTCGAACATCGATCGGCAAGCCGAAAAACGCAGCCACGGGCGGCACCAGACCCAACATCATGCCCAAGGAAACGTTGGACGCCACGCCAGAGATGTTGGCCCGCCACCAGCTGGCCCAGCGCCGCGCCCGCGCGGGCCCCAGGCGCGCCACGATGCGCGGGTTCCAGGCGATGGCGCTGTCCAGCCGGTGGTAGACAAACCAGTTTTCGGCCCAACCGGCGATCAAGGAGCTGGCAAAAAGCAGCACCCCCGTGAAGGCCGCAAACAGCGCCACCGGGCCGAGCAGCGTGATGCTTTGCAAGATGTACTGGGCATCGGCCTTGCTCACCAGGGGCTGGCCCCACAGTGCGGTGGCCAGCCACTGGATGATCAGCACCAGCGGCCCGCAGACCATCAGATTGCCCAGGATGCCCGCGGTCTGCGAACGAATCAGTTGCGCCACCTTGTCGACAAAAGACGCCAGCTCCTCGTCGCTGCTGGCGCGTCCGCTGGGCAGGGAGGCCGCCATCGCCGGTGCGGTCATGGCCGGCTGTTTGGTCGCCACCGTCCAGTGCAGCAGCATGATGATGAGAAAGCTCAGCGCGTAGTTGGCGCCGGACCAAAAGCCGGTCCAGAAGGCCGTCATGCCCAAGGCCATCACGGCGAACTTGACGAAGGTGGTGCCGGCAATCACGGCGCCGCCGCCACAGGCCCGGCCCAACATGCTGCGGTACTCCAGGCGATCGCGGGTGATGTAGTGCTCGCCGGTTTCGGCGCTGCGCTCGGCCACCTGGCGCGCCAGCAAGGAATAGTGGGTTGCGAACAGCGCTCGCACGCTGCGCCGTTGCTGCATGGCCTGCAGCAGTTCCAGCAACAAGCGCATGCCTTCGTTGACAGGTTCGGGCGTCAAGACGCAATTCACCAGCTGCTCAATGCGGTGGGTGCGGCTGACCAGTTGGTCCAGGTCGTAGACGATGTTGACCGAAACGCCGTAGGCTTCCAGATGCGGCATCACGCTGGCCGCAGCTTGACGGCAGGCGTCGAGCAGGGCTCTGAGGTAGAGGGCCTCTTTCAGCGCGTCGGCATGCCGGTTTTCCAGCACCGCCAGGCGCAAACCAGCGGCCGCTGGCGCGATCTGGCGAAACGGCTCGCTTTGCACCAGGGCGGGGTCCATGCGGTGGCGCAGGGCCGGCGCGTAGCCACCCGCATGCACGGCACTGACCAGCATCGTGATGGCGTCGAGCAGCGCGGTTTTTGGCGTGGCTGCGGGCGGGCCGAACAGGCCCACCACCCGGGCAAGGGTGGCGTCGTCGAGGGCCTGCAGCCAGGGGGCGTCTTGCGGCTCAAAGAGCAGCCCGAACAGCTGAGCCAGGTCGCGGGTGTCGGGGGTGCTGGGCAAAACCGTGGCCTGGACCCGCGCCAGGAGTTCGCTGCCAAAGGAGCGCCGCGCACCGAAGCCCAGGTCGGCGTACAACGCCGAGGCATCGATGTCGGCCCAGAAAGCGGCCGCCAGGCCTTGCACACGTTGGCGCAGCTCATCGTGGCGCTCAATTTGGTTGAGCAGGTGCTTCAGCCGCACGGCCGGCAGTGGCGTGCGGATCCGGCCCTCATCGTTGGTGGCCGCCAGGTCGTGGCTGGGTGCGTGGCGCAGCCATTCCATCAAGCGAACCATCCAGAGGTGCCGCTCGGCCTGACCCGAACGAGGGTCAGCCGAGTTGATCAGCGCCGTCAAGTCCCAGGTCTTGGTCGGCACCGTCACGTCAGTGCAGCGCGCCGGGGTAAATCAGGGCGAATTCAGGTACCGCGGCTTCGAAGGGGTGAGCTTCTTCGGTCATGCAAAAGAAGGTGCCCTGCATCTGCCCAACGGGGGTGTCGATGCGCGTCCAGCTGGTGTACTCGAAGTGCTCGCCGGGCTTGAGCAAGGGCTGATGGCCCACCACGGCCAGCCCGCGCACGTCTTCGCGGTCACCCTGGGCGTTGGTCACCACCCAGTGGCGCGCCACCAGTTGCGCCGCGATGTCGCCGGAGTTGCGGATGCTGACGGTGTAGGCAAAGGCGTACGGGCCTTCAGGGGGTTGCGATTGTTCGGGCAGGTACTGCACGCGCACTTCGCAGGTGAACTCGGGCTTGGCCATGCCGGGGATTCTAGGAGCCTGTCGGACTTGGGGAACGTCGGCTGCAATTTGGCCGCAGCGGTCCATTTTTCACCGGCCTTTTGTCCCATAGCTA
>JAYVSX010000136.1:0-3655 GCA_043774975.1 Rubrivivax sp. | reverse complement strand
TACCGGTGGCCAGCTCCAAAGCCACCAGCATGCCTGCGGCAATCCACCACAGGGTCGGTGCATTCCAGTCCAAGGCTTTCTCCCGTACGCAACACGTGTTCTGCCAGTGTAGCCATCTGCTGCTTCTGGCTGTGACGGTGACACGATCAGCCCCTACACTGCGCGCTCTTTTGATCTTGCCACCTGGGCCTGCCATGCTGCGATTTCGCTTTCCCATCGTCATCATCGACGAAGACTTTCGTTCCGAGAACACCTCGGGCTTTGGCATTCGCGCTTTGGCCGAAGCCATCGAAAAAGAAGGCTTCGAAGTGTTGGGGGCCACCAGCTATGGCGACCTGAGCCAGTTTGCGCAGCAGCAAAGCCGCGCCAGCGCCTTCATCCTGAGCATCGACGACGAAGAGTTCACGCTCGGCCCCGAGCTTGACCCGGCGGTGCTGAACCTGCGCAAGTTCATCGAAGAAATCCGCTTCAAGAACGCCGACATCCCGATCTACATCTATGGCGAAACGCGCACCAGCCAGCACATTCCCAACGACATCCTGCGCGAGCTGCACGGCTTCATCCACATGTTCGAGGACACGCCCGAATTTGTGGCGCGTCACATCATCCGCGAAGCCAAGAGCTACCTCGACGGCCTGGCGCCGCCGTTTTTCAAGGCCTTGATGGACTATGCGCAAGACGGTTCCTACTCCTGGCACTGCCCCGGCCACAGCGGCGGCGTGGCCTTCCTGAAGAGCCCGGTAGGGCAGATGTTCCACCAGTTTTTTGGCGAAAACATGCTGCGCGCCGACGTCTGCAACAGCGTCGAAGAGCTGGGCCAGCTGCTGGACCACACCGGCCCGGTGGCGCAGAGTGAACGCAACGCGGCGCGCATCTTCAACGCCGACCATTGCTTTTTTGTCACCAACGGCACCAGCACCAGCAACAAGATGGTTTGGCACCACACGGTGGCACCCGGTGACGTGGTGGTGGTCGACCGCAACTGCCACAAGAGCATCTTGCACAGCATCATCATGACCGGTGCCGTGCCGGTGTTCATGACGCCCACGCGCAACCACTTCGGCATCATCGGTCCGATCCCGGTCAGTGAGTTTTCGCCCGAAGCCATCCGCAAGAAGATCGCCGCCAACCCGCTGCTGGCGGGCGTGGACGCCGCCACCGTCAAGCCACGCATCATGACCTTGACGCAGAGCACCTACGACGGTGTTCTGTACAACACCGAGACCATCAAGCACACGCTGGACGGCTACATTGACACCTTGCACTTTGACGAGGCCTGGCTGCCGCACGCCGCTTTTCACCGGTTCTACGGCAGTTTCCACTCCATGGGGAAGAACCGCACGCGGCCCAAGGACCAGTTGGTGTTTGCCACTCAAAGCACGCACAAATTGCTGGCCGGCATCAGCCAGGCCAGCCAGGTTCTGGTGCAAGACGCGCAAGAGCGCAAGCTGGACCGCCACCTCTTCAACGAGGCCTACCTGATGCACAGCAGCACCAGCCCGCAGTACGCCATCATTGCCAGCTGCGATGTGGCCGCGGCGATGATGGAAGCCCCTGGCGGCCCGGCGCTGGTGGAAGAAAGCATCCTGGAGTCGCTGGACTTCCGCCGTGCCATGCGCAAGGTGGACGCCGAGTTTGGTCAGGACTGGTGGTTCCAGGTCTGGGGCCCCGACGCTTTGCCTGCGGAGGGCATGGGCAGTAGCGACGACTGGATCTTGAACGCGGGCGACACCTGGCACGGCTTTGGCAACCTGGCTGAAGGCTTCAACCTGCTGGACCCCATCAAGTGCACCTTGATCACCCCTGGGCTGGGGTTGTCGGGCGAATTTGCGCCCTCCGGCATTCCGGCCTCCATCGTCACCAAGTTCCTGGCAGAGCATGGCGTGGTGGTGGAAAAGACGGGTCTCTACTCGTTTTTCATCATGTTCACGATCGGCATCACCAAGGGCCGCTGGAACACGCTGTTGACCGCGCTGCAGCAGTTCAAGGACGACTACGACCGCAACGCACCGCTGTGGCGCATCCTGCCCGAGTTCTGCGCCGCCCACCCGCGCTACGAGCGCCTGGGGCTGCGCGACCTTTGCCAGCAGATCCACGAGATGTACGCACAAGGCGACGTTGCACGGCTCGTGACCGAGATGTACCTGTCCGACCTGCAGCCGGCCATGAAGCCCAGCGACGCCTTCTCGCACATCGCACACCGCAAGACCGAGCGGGTGGGCATTGACGCGCTGGAAGGCCGCATCACCACCAGCCTGCTCACGCCTTACCCGCCGGGCATTCCGTTGCTGATTCCGGGTGAGCGCTTCAACAAGAAGATCGTCGACTACCTGCGCTTCACGCGCAAGTTCAACGCGGCCTTCCCGGGGTTTGACACCGATGTGCACGGCCTGGTCGAAGACGACACGCAGCCCGGCGAGCGGCGTTACTACGTGGACTGCGTGCGCGAGGCCTGAGACCCGGCAGCGCGATGGCTGGCTGACGTCGCTGATGGGGCAGCGCGGACCGTCGGCGCGTTCAGCCCGCGCGCTCAGTCGGCGATGATGCCGGCGGTCATGGCTTGGCTGAAGCCGCCATCCACATAGGTTATTTCGGCGGTGACGCCGCCGGCCAGGTCCGACAGCAGAAAGGCCGCGACGTTGCCCACGTCGTCGATGGTGACATTGCGCCCCAGCGGTGAAGAAGCCGCCACCACGCCCAGCAGCTTGCTGAAGTCCTTGATGCCGCTGGCCGCCAGGGTCTTGATGGGGCCAGCACTGATGCCGTTGACGCGTATGTCCTTGGGCCCAAGGTTGGACGCCAGGTAACGTCGCTGGCCTCCAGCGAGGCCTTGGCCAGGCCCATCGTGTTGTAGTTGGGCACGGCGCGCAGGGCGCCCAGGTAGCTCATGGTCAGCAGCGCCGCCTTGGGCCGCAAGTAGGGCAGAGCCGCCTTGGCCAGCGCCGGAAAGCTGTAGGCCGAGATGTCGTGCGCAATGCGAAAGTTCTCGCGCGTCAGGCCTTCCATGAAGTCGCCCGCGATCGCCTCGCGCGGGGCAAAGCCGATCGAGTGTACAAAGCCGTCGAATTGCGGCCAGACCTGCGACAAGTCCTTGAAGATGGCGTCAATCTGTGGGTCGCTGGAGACGTCGCATTCGAAGACCAGTTTGGAGTCGAAGTGGCCGGCATACTCGGTCACGCGGTCCTTGAACCGATCGCCCGCGTAGCTGAAGGCCAGTTCGGCACCTTGCGCATGGCAGGCCCGGGCCACGCCGTAGGCAATAGAGCGATTGGAAAGCACGCCCGTGATCAAAAAACGTTTGCCGGTTAAAAAGCCCATGGTCTCGCTCCGCTTTTAGGAATCAGTTGGTTCAGTCAAATCGGCCGCGATTCTGGCATGGCCCCCAGCTTGTTGGGCTGCCTGCAACGGCCACCTGTTGCCCGTGTTGCATTCACAGCTATAATCCGCTCTTTCCGGGTAGTGATGAGTTAGTCTGAGTTGGTACCGAGGTGTTTCTGAGGTGCTCACGAGGTTTTGCTGACCGAGCGGGAAAAGTGGGGCTGAATTTTACAGCCCATTTTTTTTGCTCGATCGACTCTGGTGTTTGCCGGCTGGGTGCTTCAACCGCCGTTGAAGTGTGCAGCCACAAGGGCCGGGTGCAACGACATCAAATCCT
>JAYVSX010000135.1:0-24531 GCA_043774975.1 Rubrivivax sp. | reverse complement strand
CACCCGCCGCGCGGCGCCGGCGCCGCGTGAGCTTTGCCGCGCAGGTGCCGGCCAGCGGCCGTGCCCGCGTGCTGCTCTGGCTGGTGCCTTTGCTCTGGTCGTCCAACTACATCATTGCCCGCCTGGGCGACGGTCTGATTGCGCCGCATGCGCTGGCGTTGGGCCGCTGGAGCCTGGCCGCGCTGATCCTGTTGCCCTGGATGGGCCGCGGCCTGTGGGCCCAGCGCGCCGTGGTGCGCCGCGAATGGCTGCACCTGCTGGTGCTGGGCTTCTTCGGCATGTACATCTGCGGTGCCTGGGTCTATGTCGCCGGGTACAGCACCAGCAGCACCAACCTCGCATTGATCTACGCCGCCACGCCAATGGCCATCGTGGCTGCCAGCGCCTGGCTGCTGCACGAGCGCATGAGCCGGGCCCAATGGGCCGGCGTGGTGTTGGCCTTGGTGGGCTTGCTGTGTGTCATCGCCAAGGGCGACCCGACACGGCTGCTGGCAGTGCAGTTTGCAGCCGGTGACGCCTGGATGATCGCTGCCGCGGCCAGCTGGACCGCCTATTCGGTGTTGCTCAAACGCTGGCCCAGCGCGTTGGGTCCGGGTGAACGGCTGGTGGCCATCATCGGGGGTGGTTTGTTGGTGCTGGTGCCCACCACGCTGATCGAAGCGGCGTTCACGCCAACACCGCCCTTCACCTGGCCGGCTGTGGGGCTGGTGCTGTTGGCGGCGGTGCTGCCCGGCGTGCTGTCCTACGGCGCCTATTCCTACCTGCAGCGCGAACTGGGCGCTTCACGCACGGCCATGATGCTGTACCTGGCGCCGGTCTACGGCGCTTTGCTGGCTTGGGGTGTGCTGGGCGAAGTGCCAGGCTGGTATCACCTGGTGGGGGCCGCGTTGATCTTGCCCAGCATCTGGTTGGCCAGCCGGCGGTAGCGCGCTCAACGCGAACCGCGTTTAGAGCTGGCTCACCTTCATTTGAAGGCTATCGGATAAGTGGTCGAGGGTGGCTTTACCGTCATCGTGCAAGCCAAGGTGACAGAGGCCGGCAACCAAGGGTTCCATTCGTCGACCTTCCACTTTCCGGTGCTCTGCACGGTGACCAACCACGTGTTCTGGTAGCTGGCAAAAACGGAGGAGCGGCCTTCGGTGGCCGTAGCGGACCAGGCAATGCTGGCCGTGCCGTCAGTGCGGGTCTGGTCTGCGACCAGTGGGTAGTTGCGTGTCGGGCCAGCGTGGACGGTAGCCCTGACTTGCGCAACGCTGAAGGCGCCTGACAGGCTGGGGATTTGCGTATTGAGATATGAAAAATTGATGGTGTAGGCCACCTGACGAGACGTCGGGAATGCGCCCGGAAGCTGTTGCGCAACGGCTCGCGGGCCCAAACTGGGCTGCAGGACAGGCCGCGTCCTGGGCGGTGAGTCCGGAATGGCATAGGTCATGTTGCATTCAGGCAGCGGCGGATTGATGGGGCCGTCATAGATGGTGTACGCAGCCGCTGGGCCGACCAGGGAAGTGGCCAGCGCCGCGCTGGCCCACATTGGGGTTCGGGTAAAAAAGCTGGATGACATGGTGATGCTCCTGAAAGAAGATGCCGTTGGGGCCGCTCGGCGTTATAGGCGGCTTCACTTGGACAAATCGAGATTCGACTTCCAAACCCGACATCCGATACAAAAGAAACTTAGAGCACGGCAGGCAGGCGTGACCAATCCGGGGGCTGTTGAACCGCGCGCAAGGCGGCTGCCAGGTCGGCGCTGCCGTCCTGCCAGCCTAAGCGCTGCTGAAGTTGGTCGGCCAGCGAGGCCTTGCGCGACGTTTGTACCGTGGCGTCAGTGGCGTCAGCGGATTCAACGGCCGCCAGCGCGCCATAGCAGGCTGCGACCAACGTAAAGGGATGCTGTGAGCCCAACTCCTTGCGCAACACGGACTCAGCGCTTTCCCACTGCTGGCGTGCAGCGGTCAACTCACCCCGCCGCGCCAGAGCCACGCCCAGCAAAACCCGGGTCGTCGCCATGCTCGGATGATCGGCACGGCTCAGTTGCTGCTGGTTTTTCAGCGTGAGCCCGAGTTCGGTTTCGGCTTCTTTGGTTCGGCCCAGGCGCAGCAGGGCCTGTGCATGCATGCGGCGCACCGGTTCCGTGGAAGCCGTGACGCCCCCTTCGTCACGCACCAGCGCGGCCAGCAGGCGCCGCAATTCGGGCTCTGCGCGAGCCGCTTGGCCGCTGTACAGGGTGTTCATGGCCTCCAGTGTCGCCGCGTGGTCGTCGCGCCAGGCGTCGCTGGGGCCGGTCGAGCCGCGCAGCAGCTTGAGCCAGTGTTGCAGTTCTTTGGATTGACCGAGGCGCAGATGAGCCAGCGCCAGCTCACTGACCGCGCTGACGGTCAGCGGGTGGTGTGGGCCCAGGCGGGCCAGCATGTCGGCATGCACGGGGGTCAGCACGCTGACCGCTGCTTCGTGCACGCCGGCCCCGTTTTCCAAGCCGCCGAGATCCAGACTCACTGACAAACGGTCGACGACGGCATCGTCACCGCGGCGGGCCAGCCGCGATGCCGCACGAAGCAGATGCTCGCGGGCCGCAGCGACATCGCCCGTCAGCCGCGCAACGGCTCCGCGGCTGCTGGCCGCACGAGCGCTCATTTCTTCATCGTTCTGTGTTTCGAACAGGTTTTCTGCGGCCTCCAACAAGCGCTGCGCTTCAGCCGCACGCCTGGAAATCATGGCCAGTTCGCCCTTCAGCAGCAGCACCCGTGCCTGAATGGCGGTCGACTGAATTTGGTTGGCAGCGACCACCCGCTCCAATTCAGCCAACACTTGGGCGGTGGCGTTTGGGTCCAGCGTCTTGAGCAGCACATTGCCGCGGTGCCACAGGGCCATGACCTGAGCGGTGGGCTCTTTGTGAAGGGTGGCTTCGGCTTCCTCGGCCCGGAATCCCGCCACCGACTCTGGGTAGGCGCCCACGTCTCGGTACAGCAACGCCATGCGCAGCCTGGCGGCGCGGCGTGTGGCCGCATCAACGTCGCCTTTGCTGTCCAGGAACGTTTGTGCCCGGTCCAGCAGTTCCTTGGCGCTGAAGCTGCGGCTGGCGGCCACGTCGGGGCTCATGCCGCGAAGCAAGCTTTGCAGCAAGCCGTCCACGGTCTGCGCCTGGTTCTGGCTCAGGCGCGCGGACTGCTGCTCCTGCCACGCCTTGAGCGCGAAGCCACCCACCAACAGGGCGCCCAGCACCGTGGCTGCCACGGGGGTGCGGTGACGCTGGACAAAGCGGCGCAGCAAGTAGCCGGTGCCGGGCTTGCGGGCCAAGACCGGCTCTTGTGCCAGGTGGCGCCGCAGGTCGTCGGCAAAGGCCGCTGCAGTGGCGTAACGTTCAGCCGGCAGGCGGCGCAGCGCCTTGGCGACGATGTTGTCCAGGTCACCGGCCAAGGCGCGACGCAGGGCCGGCCCGCGCAGCTGCCTTGCAACGGCGGCCTGCTCGCCAAGCAGGGCCTGCGACATGGCGGGTGCGTCGCGTTGCAGCGTGTCTTGCAAAGCCTGCGCGGCCGAGCTGCCAGGCCGTGTGGTGGGGTGCTGGCCACTGAGCAGCACGTACAGCAGCACGCCCAGCGCGTAGACGTCGGTGGCTGTGGACACGCTGCCCGACTGCAGCTGTTCCGGCGCCGCATAACCGGGCGACAGCAGGTTGCCCGCTTGTTGTGTCAACGCTGCTTCAGGCAGGCCGCCGGTTTGGCCTTCGGCGGTCATCAGCTTGGCGATGCCAAAGTCCAGCAACTTGAGTTGCCCGTGCTCGTCCACCATCACGTTGGAAGGCTTGATGTCACGGTGCACCACCAGGTGGCCGTGCGCGTGTTGAACCGCGTCGAGCAGGCTCAGGAACAGCTGGATGCGGGCTTGCAGGCCCAGGCGTTCTTCGTTGCAGTGCACATCAATGTGCCGCCCGCGCACGTGTTCCAGCACCAGATAAGGCTGGCCCGATGGCGACACGCCCGCGTCGAGCAGGCGCGCAATGTGAGGGTGGGCCAGCCGCGCCAGGATATGGCCCTCGCGGCGAAAGCGTTCGGCGCGCGCTTCGCCTTGCATCGACAGGCCCAGCAGCTTGACCGCCACCACGCCTTCAAAGCGGCCGTCGTCGCGCCGGGCCAGCCAGACGCTGCCCATGCCGCCTTCGCCAATCGCTTCTTGCAAGGTGTAGGCGCCCAGCCGCTGGCCGGCCAAGGGGGTTGCAAAAAGCCCAGCGCCAGCAGCGGGTTCGCCTTGCAGAAAACTTTCGGTCTCGGCCTGTTGGTGGCTTTGCAGCAGACGCTGCAACTCGTCCACCAGATGCGGGAAGTCGCTGCGCCAGCGTTGCAGCAAGGCCGGCCGTTCAGCCGGGCTGGCGTCCAGCGCTTCGTCCAGCAAGGGCTGCAGCGTCTTCCAATGGGGGGGCAACATGCGCGGACCCGGTGTAGGTGATGCGCGCAGTGTAGGCAAGCGGCGGCCGGCCGCGCGGCCCTGCTGCTGTGCAGCCGCCGTGCCGTGCCGTGCTGCGCCTTGGTTAGGCCGTTGCGGCCAAGCGCACCGTGTTGCCCAGCAACTGGCGCAAGCGCGGCAGCGCAGCGCGTGCAGCCTGGCGGCCGATTTCGATCAGCTCGGGCATGGCTTCGGTGTCGAAAAGACCGATGCGGCGCGGCAGTTCCGGCAGCATCAGCACCAAGCGCGAAGCGTCTGCGCTGGCCAAACGGGCATCCAGCAGGTTGTTGGACAAGGCTGCGGTGATGCGCGTGGCCAGCCGGGACGCGGTGTTGGCGTTGCGCGGAAACGGCACCCGAAAGCCCAGCGCCACGGTGACCTGGCCAGATGGCGTGGTGTCCACCGGCAAAGGGTCTGACAGGCTGCCGTCCACCAGCAGTTGGCCGTCGATGCGCTGCGGTGCAAAGAGAAAGGGCAAGGCCACACTGGCACGCAGCGCTTGCGTCAAGGGCCCACGCCGAAGCACCACCGGCGCGCCGGTGGTGGCACAGGTGGCCTGCACACGCAGCGGCGTGGGCAGGTCCTCGATGCGTGTTGCGCCAAAGGCTGTTTGCAGCTGATGGCAAATCAAGCTGTCGTCGCGCAGCGCAAAGCGGTCGTCGAAGCCGGCCAGGCGCGGCAGGGCCACTTCCAGCAGCGCGCGGTGGCGCTTGCGGCTGGTGATGTCCCGTGACCAGAGGTCGCGTGCCATCTGCATGCCGCGCTGCGCCGGGTGGCCCGCAGCAATCAAGGCGCCAAAGATGGCACCCGCGCTGCAACCCGTCACGGCCGCTGGTCGAAGGCCTTCTTGCTCAAAGACTTCCATGGCGCCCAGGCCGGCAATGCTTTTGACGCCGCCGCTGCCCAGGACCAGCGTGAAGTCAGGGAAGGTGAAGCTTCGCATGGGGATTCCTTGGGGCTCAGTGTTGCCAGGCGGCGGCGGTGAAAGCGCTGAATGCGTTGGCCTGACGCCTTCGAGGCGTGTTCAGGCGCAGTTCGGCACGCATCAGTTCGGCGTCTTCCGGATGCGCGCCGCACTCAAAGCCTTGGCTGCGGGCCAGCGATTGCATGGCCTGGTTGCCGGGTAGCACGTCACCCATCAAGCAGGGCAAGCCCTGTTCGCGGCCGGTCTGCACCAGGGCGGCCAGCAAGCGCTGGCCGATGCCGCAGCCTTGCCACGCGTCGGCCACCGACAGGGCGAACTCCGCGCCCGGGTTCCGGGCCGTGCGCACCCAGCGGCCTTCGGCCACCGCGTGTTCCAGGCCGTCTTCCCGGCGGGTGACGATGAAGGCCACGTGGTGCTTGAAGTCGGCGTCGGCCATCCAGGCCAGCCGGGCGGCCGACAGGCGGCCCACGGCGCCGTGGAAGCGGTTGTAGCGGGCGGCGCGGGACAGTTGCACCTCGAACAGTTCACCCAGCAAAGCTGCGTCGTCAGAGCGCATGGCGCGCAAAGTCAGCGGGGTGCGGCAGCCGCTGGTCCAGGTGGTGCGGCGTTCAAGAGCCTGGGGCTGGACAGGCCATGCCCGGTCCGATGGGGGGGAGGCCTGGGTCAGGCCGAAGAGTCCGAACAGGCGGGTGCGCATGGGGGCGATTCCTTGGCTGCTGAGGGCGGCGAATGCCGCCCCTGCAAGGGAAATCGCGAAGCCGAGGTCAAAGCCGCCACCGCAGCCAAAAATACTTTTGCGTCGGTCAGCTGAAGCCCGTTTTGGGCGCTGGCCTTGGTCCGGGTTGGCAGTGCGTACACGTTGCCGTCCACTGTCTGACAGTGGCGCTCGGCGCGACCGGCGCGACCGGCGCGACCGGCGCGACCGGCGCGCACGGGCAGCTCCCGTCTCCTCAAACGCCTGCTGCGGATTGGTGTCGCTCAGCGAGCGGCTTGCTGGGCGTCCACGACCAAGGGGTGTGTCGATCCGACGGTGGGCACGCAGTGGGCCAAGGCGCTGCGCGCGCTGGCGATGGCTTCCATGGGCTGGTTGAGCGCGGCATTGGCTCGAGACTGCAACCACCAGGCGCGGCCCATGTCAGCGCTGCGCAGCGGGTCCAGGGCTGCACGTTCAGCGGCCGCCAGGGCTTGCCGGGCGTGGGCCAGCGCGGCGTCGGGCTGCGCGGCGGCCAGGGCCAAGTCGCCCTGGTTCAACTCCAGTGCCAGCCGCGCCGGGTGTTCGGCTCCTGACAGGCGCTGGCCGAAGGCAGCCGCTCGATCCAGCAGCACACGTGCCGCTGTCAGATCGCCCTGGCTCGCCATCAACAAGGCCTGCGTGCGCCAGACCTCCTCCACGGTGGGCGACTGTCGCTCGACCACGGACTGCCACTGGGCATGCTCGGTTTGGAAGAGGTTGTGCGCACGGGCCGTGTCCGCTGCCTTGCCACTGGCCAGCCAAGCCCGGATCAGGGCCAGTTGGGCGGGGACCAACAGCAGTTGGTCGGCGTGCGCTCGTGCGCTGTCGACACTGCGTTGCAGTTGTGCAGCGGCCTCGGCTGCGTGGCCCAACTCCAGCAAGGCGCTGCCGTGCTCGTACAAGGTCAGCGCGTCGCTGTCACCGCTGCTCATGATGCGGGCCATGAGCGCCAAGTCTTGTTCAGCCCGGGCCAGGGCCTCCAACGGCTGGCCTCCTGCGCGCTTGAGGTAGGTCAGACGCGTACTGCGACGCAGCGCTGCCATGCTGTTGGTGCCCTCGCTCGCCGCGCTCTCTCGGGCCAGCTTTTCTGCCGAGGGCCACGCCTGCGCATGGCGGCCAGCCAGCATCAGTGCCCGGTTCAGCCCGCCGGCGTAGCCGTCCAGGGCGCGCAAGTCGATGCCACTGTCGCTGATCAGTTGCAACGCGCTGCGTGCCGCCAGCACAGCCGCGTCATGCTGACCCAGCGAACTGTGGATGTAGCTGCCGATCAGGCCGCACTCGGCTCGCGCATCCACCGGCACGCTGGCGGCGGCCCCCGCGTCCATCAAGGCCCGCGCCTGCGACAGGGACTGCAGGGCCTCGGCGTCGCGTGCCAGGTCATTGAGCAAGTCGGCCCGGCTGCACAGCAAAGGCACCATGTTGCCGGCCCGGCGGGCGGGGTCGGGCAGTGTGTTCACCACACGCACGGCTTCGTCCAGCATCGCCACTGCGTTGGCCGTGTCGTTGATCTCGGCGTAGCGGCCCATCAACTGCTGAAACACAGCCACCTGGGCCAAGGGGTAACGAAACACCATGCTCTTGGCCAGGTCCCGGCCCGTGTCGAGTTGCTTGCGCACGCCGCCAGCGTCGCTGCCAGCGGACTGGCGAAGCATGCGAACGAAGAAGTCGCTGACCCCGGTCGCCATCTCCCTTTCCTCGATGGCGCGGTCGCGCTCTTGGTTGGCGCGGTGCGCTTGGGTGAGCGTGCCAGCCACGCCGCCCGCGACGGTCAGCAGGATGACCAGCCCCGCGCTCACGGCACCCCAGTGGCGTCGGGCGAACTTGCCGGCGACATAGCTCATCGTGTCGGGTCGGGCACTCACCGGCTCGTGCGCCAAATGGCGACGCAAGTCGTCGGCCAGGGCCGTCACGGTGCTGTAGCGCTCGAGCGGCGCTTTGCGCAAGCAGCGGGCCACGATGTTGTCCAGATCACCTTGAAGCCGACGTGCCAGGCGCTGGGGCTGGCGTTCGCCGCCGCCCATGGCCAGTTCTTCAGACCGGCTCCGTGCGGCGGCGCGCGAGAGCCGCTCGGGGTTGGACTCCAGCGTGGCCTGCATGGCCTGGCTGGCGGTGGCACCCGCAGGGCTGGTGGCATGCCGAGCCGTCAGCAACAAGTGCAGCAACAGGCCCAAGGCGTACACGTCGGTGGCAGTGGTCACCGCTTCGCCACGCAATTGCTCGGGTGCAGCCCAGTCTGGCGTGAGCGCGCGGCCGCCTTGTTGAGTGAACTCGGTCGCGTGGGCTTCAGCGGCGCCTTCTTCGAGCAGCTTGGCAATGCCAAAGTCCAACAGCTTGGCCTGGCCTTCGCGGGTAACCAGAATGTTGGACGGCTTGATGTCGCGGTGGATCACGAGGTGGCTGTGGGCATGGGCCACGGCGCTCAGCACGTCCAGGAACAGGCGCAACCGGGCTTCCACACCCCATTGCTGCAGGTTGCAGTGGCGGTCGATGCGCTCGCCTTGCACCCTCTCCAGCACCAGGTAGGGCTGACCACCGCGCGCCACGCCAGCGTCCAGCATGCGCGCAATGTGCGGGTGTTCCAGGCGAGCCAGGATGGCACCTTCGCGCGCGAAGCGTTGCGCACTGGCGTGGTCCAGCAAAGCCAGGTGCAGCAGCTTGATGGCCACCTGGCCCTCGTATTGACCGTCGGCGCGCCGGGCCAGCCAGACGGTGCCCGAGCCGCCCGCCCCGAGTGGCGTTTCCAGCGCATAGGGGCCGATGCGATGGCCCTGCAGGCTGGGTGTGGTTTGCAGGTTGGCGTCCGTCGCCGCCTGGCCGGTCAGAAACTGGTCTGCGCGGGCTTGGCCATCGGCAGCGAGCAGCGCGGCCAGCTCAGCGGCCAAGACCGGGTCGCTGGCGCGCATCTGAGTCAAGGCGGCTTGGCGCTGCTCGGGCCCCAAGTCGAGCAGGATGTCGAGTGCCTGGCTGAGTTGGGCCCAGCGGGCTGGGTTCGGCAGGGCCATGAGGTTGATCAGCCGCCGCTGAGCGCGTGACGCAGCAGCAGCCGAGCTTTCTCAAACTGGCGCTGCGCCGTGCGCTCGGACACACCCGTCATGCTGGCAATTTCGACCAAGGTGAAGCCGCAAAAGAACTTCAGGTCCACCAGGTGCGCCAGCGTTGGTTCCACCTGGGCCAGTTCATCCAAGGCGTCGCTCAGGGTCTGCAGACTCTCGGGCTCGGCGCACTGTTCAGCCAGCACGGTGCTGAAGCTGGTGATGTCCAGGCCATGCCCACGCTTGATGGCTTGGCGGCTGCGCACGTGGTCGATCACCAAACCGCGCATGGCGCGCGCGGCGTAAGACAGAAAGTGGGTCTTGTCGTTGAAGGCCAGGCCCTCGCGGCCGCCGATGTCCAGGTAGGCCTCGTGCAACAGCGTGGTGGTGCCCAAAGACGGCAGCGCCCCGTAGCGGCCCGCTTCGCGCCGTGCGATGCGGTGCAACTCGGCGTACAGCGCGGCGAACAGCGCGCCCCGGGCTTCAGCATCGCCGCCTTCTGCGCGCTGAACCAGGGCGGCGTGGGCGGTGTCGGGCTGCGGAGGCATGCTCATGCGAGGCAGTGTATCGGCCGCGGCCGCGAGCAACACGCGAGCAACACGGGCGGAGCAGACACAGGTGCAACAAACTCCGACGCAGAAGACACCGGCGCTGCGGACACAGGCGCCGCTCCAGGTCGGCGGCCCAAGCGCTTAGCCAAACAGCCCCGGCGCGCGGCTCGGGTCGTCGCCAGCGCTGTAAAAGCAGCTGGGGCAGACCGCACGGTAACTTTCGTTGCCGCCAATCATGACCTGCTCACCCTCCTTGACCCGGCGGCCCTGGGCGTCCACGCGCAGGTTCATGCTGGCCTTGCGGGCACAGGCGCAGATGGTCTTCATCTCTTCCAGGTCGTCGGCCAGGGTCAGCAGGGCCGCTGCACCGGGGAAGGCGTCGCCACGGAAGTCGCTGCGCAGGCCGTAGCACAGCACCGGCACCGGGTGCTGGTGGGCCAGGCGGTGCAGCTGGCGCACCTGCTCGGGCGTGAGGAACTGGGCCTCGTCGATCAGGATGCAGGCCAGGGCTTGACCTGGGACAGGGTCCAAACTCTGAGCCTGGCCCCGGCTCTCGTCCAAGCCGGCCGAGTCGAACACCGTCTCGGCACCAAAGGTCTCGACCTGGCGCTTCAAACCCAGGCGCGAGGCAATCACGCCCACACCACCGCGGTCGTCGTGCGCCGCAGTGAACAGACGCACCCGCATGCCCCGTTCTTCGTAGTTGTAGGCGGCTTGCAGCAAGTGGGTGGACTTGCCGGCGTTCATGGCCGCGAAGCGGAAATAGAGCTTGCTCAAGAACCGGCCCCTTGACCGTCAAGGTGATGCTGCAACAGCGACCCGTGCCCGCAAGGGCTGCGCCAGGCGCTGCGGCGGCCCGGCGGCGCGCCGGGCCTCAAGGGGTGAATTGTCGCCCGCTTGCCTTGGCCTTTACAGCGCCGGAATGCGCAGCGCCTGGCCCGGATAGATCTTGTCCGGGTGGCTCAGCATCGGCTTGTTGGCCTCGAAGATGACCGGGTACTTGTTGGCGTCGCCGTAAAAGGCCTTGGCAATCTTGCTCAGGTTGTCGCCGCTCACCACCACATGGAACTGGGCTTCGGGCTCGGGGTTGGCCACGGTCATCATGTCGTTGACGGCTGCCACGCCGGCCACGTTGCCGCAGCACAGCAGAACCTTTTCCTTGGTGGCTTGGTCGTCCACCTGGCCCGACACCGTGACCGTCGCGCTGCTGGCGTCAAAGCCCACGTCCAGGCTGTTGCCCGGCAGGCCCTGGGCGTTGACGTAGCCAATGATGGCGTCGCCCGCGGCCTTGCTCAGGGCGGCCACGTTTTCAGGTGTGGGTGCGCTGGCGGCAGCGTCTTGCGCGGCCTTGGCCTCGCCTTTGCCAAAAAGCCTTTCGCCGGCTTCTTTCATGAAGGACATCAGACCCATGGGAACTCCTGTGTGGTGGTTGCTAAATCGCGATGGTAGGCGGTGACACCCGTTTGTCGACCCCTGCGCAAGGATGGGATCTGACCGTTGAAATTCAGGTTTTCATTTGAAGGTGTGGTCGGTTTGCTCGTTGTACTTGGCCAGCAGGTCCGGGATGCGTTGCGGCTTGTAAGGCTTGATGACACAGCCGCTGGCGCCCTGTGACAAGGCGCGCTTGACGGTTTCCGTGGGACGGCAGGCTGAGATCATCGCCACCAAGGTGGCCGCCCAGCAGGGTGACGGCGGTTTGGCCTTTCACTGAAATCGGCAGCCCCAACGAAAGGCAACTGCCCTAGCCCGGTTCGGCCTGCACGCGCAATTCGTCCCCCTATCAACTTGGCCAGCGGGTTGCTGATGTACAGGCCCAGTCCGGCGCCGCCAAAACGGCGGTCGACCAGCGCCTGCTCACCGTGTCGGGCGCACTGGAAGCCGACCGCATCGCAGCAGCCAGTCACCGGCCTGGGTTTCGGTGCTCAGCAGCCCGGCTTCAACGGCCGCCTGCAGACCTTCGGAGTCACTGAAACCGCCCACCGGCAGGGCCGGCAAAGCCAGCCACACAAGCTGCAGCCGGGTGGCTGCGCTGACGGGGGCTGCAAGGGGCTCAGTGGTGATGGTGATCACCGTGGTCGTGGCCGCAGCCGGGGCCGTGCACGTGCGGCGCGGGCGCGGCTTTGATCGGGATGGCGAGCGGTTGACGCGCGGTGGGCGCGACGAGAGCGGGCGGGTGGCCGTGATCGTGGGTTGGGCCTTGAGCGTGGTCATGGCCGTGCGACACGTGGCCCTCGTGTGGCGGCTCGGGTTGGTGAAGATGCTGGTGGTCGTGGTCGTGGTCATGACCCTGGTCGTGACCATGACCGGCTGCCGCGTAAGCACCACCCTCGGGTTCGAAGGCCGAGATTTCTTCGCTGACGATGAGGTGCATGCTGCGCAGCATGTCGGCCAGCAGGTGATCAGGCTCCAGCTTCAAGTGGTCGGCCTTCAATTCAAGTTGCACATGGCGGTTGCCCAGGTGATAGGCGGCGCGTGTCAGGTCGAAGCTGCTGCCGTGCTGGGTGCAGTGGCGCACCACCAGCACCGCCTGCGGCGCGGCCAAGACGCGGACCAGCGAGCCGTCTTCGGCCACCAGCACGTCGCCGCCGCGCACCGCCGTGCCGCGTGGCAAAAACACGCCCAGCGTGCGGCCCTGGCTGTCGGTGGCGTCGAAACGACTCTTTTGGCGTACGTCCCAGTCGAGTTCCACGCTGGCAGCGCGTTTCAGCAGCACTGGGGCCAGGCCACGGGCGCCAGAAATGAGTTTGTTCACGGTGAGCATGGCTGCGCGTTCCTGCAAATGGTGGCGGTGGACTGGTGAGACGGAAGAAGCAGCCTTAATATAACGTTTGTTATAACAAACCCAGGCGCAATCATGACCGCACTCAAGCTCACCCAGATCGGCAATTCGGTGGGCGTGATCCTGCCCAAGGAAATCCTGGCGCGCTTGAAGCTGGAGAAGGGCGACACGGTGTTTGTCACCGATGCGGTGGACGGCATCAAACTCACCCCCTACAGCGAAGAGTTTGAGGCGCAGATGGCTGCTGCGCGCGGCGTGATGAAAAAACGCCGAGCCGTGCTGCGTGAGCTGGCCAAGTGAACTCGCCCTGGGTTTGGATAGCGCCCAAGGCCCTGTTGGCCGTTCATGAAGAGCAACTGGCCGAACACGGGGGGGCGGCAGGCACGCGTGACTTGGGCTTGTTCGAATCGGCTCTGGCGCGCCCGCAAAACCTGGCCCTCTGTGGGACGCCTGACGTGGCCGACTTGGCGGCTTCTTATGGCTGCGGCATTGCGCGCAACCACCCCTTCATTGACGGAAACAAACGCACGGCCTTTGTCGCGGTGGAGCTCTTCTTGTTGCTCAATGGCCACGAACTCCTGGCCGGCGATGGTGACTGCGTACTGACCGTGTTGGCCGTTGCTTCGGGAACGCTGGATGAACCCGGATTTGCCTCGTGGTTGCGCGGCCATCTGGCCCCTCAGGCTTGAGTTCAAAACAAAAAGTACTTCTGCGCCATGGGCAGCACCGTGGCCGGGTCGCAGGTCAGCACCTGACCATCGGCTCTAACCCTGTAAGTCTGCGGGTCAATCTCTATCTTGGGCAGGTGGCCATTGAGCACCATGTCGCCCTTCTTGATGCCGCGGCAGCCGTGTACGGCTGACAAGCGTTTACGCAAGCCCAGTTCGTCGCCCAGGTCGTTGTTCATCGCGGTTTGGCTGATGAAGGTCAGGCTGGTGGCTTGCACCACACGGCCAAAACTGCCAAACATGGGCCGGTGGTGCACCGGCAGCGGCGCGGGGACGGACGCGTTGGCGTCGCCCACCGACGCTGCGGCGATGAAGCCGCCCTTGATGACGAGGCTGGGCTTGACGCCAAAAAATGCCGGCCGCCAGATCACCAGGTCGGCCCACTTGCCCACCTCGACGCTGCCCACGTCGTGGCTGATGCCGGTGGCGATGGCCGGGTTGATGGTGTACTTGGCGATGTAGCGCTTGACGCGGAAGTTGTCGTTGCGCGCGTTGTCCTCGGGCAAGCAACCGCGCTGGCCCTTCATCTTGTGGGCCGTTTGCCAGGTGCGGATGATGACCTCGCCGACTCGGCCCATGGCTTGGCCGCCACTGCTCACCATGCTGATGGCACCCAGGTCGTGCAACACGTCTTCGGCGGCGACGGTTTCGCGCCGAATGCGGCTTTCTGCAAAAGCCCCGCCTTCTGCCATGCTGGCGTCCAGGTGGTAGCGGGCCATCGGCTTGCCCTGCTGCTCGTCCACCGTGTTGAATGTGTAGGGCAGGGTCGAGCAGGTGCTGTTGGGCAAGAAGTTGGCTTCCCCCACCACGAGCAAGTTGTCAGAGGCGTGTCCTGCGCTCGAGCCCTCGGTGTGAACGGCGCACAGCGTGCGGCCACGGGTGGCACTGATGGTGTCCTCAATGAAACCGCCCTCGTTGAGCGTGTCGCTGTGCAGGCTGACCTGGGTGTCGGTCACATCGGCCATGGTCAGGCAGTTGTCGATGGCCGCGGGTGTGCTGCCCCAATCTTCATGCAGCGTCAGGCCCATCGCGCCGGCAGCGATCTGCTGGCTCAGTGCTTGCGCCTGGCTGGTGTTGCCCTTGCCCCTAAAGCCCAGGTTCATCGAAAAGGCCTCGGCCGCTTGCAGCATGCGGTGCAGGTTTTCGGGGCCCGGTGTGCAGGCGGCGGCCATGGTGCCGGTGGCCGGGCCGGTGCCGCCGCCCAGCATGGTGGTGATGCCGCTCAGCTGGGCTTCTTCGATCTGTTGCGGGCAGATGAAGTGGCTGTGGCTGTCGATGCCGCCGGCGGTGACGATCAAACCCTCGCCAGCCATGATCTGTGTGCCGGGGCCGATGATGATGTCCACGCCGGGTTGCACATCGGGGTTGCCCGCCTTGCCGATGGCAGCGATGCGGCAGCCCTTGATACCGATGTCGGCCTTGACGATGCCCCAGGTGTCGATGATCAGCGCGTTGGTGATGACAAGGTCGTGCGCCTCGTGGTGGCCCGGGCCGTTGACCACCTGGCTCTGGCCCATGCCGTCACGGATGGTCTTGCCGCTGCCGAACTTGACTTCTTCACCGTAGCCGCCGGCCTTCAGCGTGTAGTCTTTTTCGACTTCAACGATCAGGCCAGTATCGGCCAGGCGAACGCGGTCGCCCACGGTGGGGCCGTACAACTCGGCGTAGGCGCGGCGGCCAATCGTCCTTGACATCACAGGCCTCCATTCACCAGGCCGCGAAACCCCCAGACCTGCCGGTGCCCGGCGTAGTCCACCAGGGTGACGGTGCACTCTTGCCCAGGCTCAAAACGCACCGCCGTGCCGCTGGCGATGTTCAAGCGCATGCCTTTGGCGGCTTGGCGGTCAAACAGCAAGGCGGCGTTGGTTTCGGCAAAGTGATAGTGCGACCCCACCCGGATGGGCCGGTCGCCGCTGTTGGCCACCGTGATGCTGATCTTGCTGCGGCCGGGGTTGAGTTCGTGCTCGCCGTCGTCGATGAAAAGTTCGCCAGGAATCATGGAGTTCGGTTTCTGGGGAAGTTCATGCAATGGGTTGGTGCAGGGTCACCAGCTTGGTGCCATCTGGAAAGGTGGCTTCGACCTGGATCTCGGTGACGATGTCGGCCACGCCTTCCATCACGTCACTGCGCCGCAACACGGTTTTGCCTTCGCTCATCAGCTGCGCTGCGGTTTTGCCGTCACGGGCGCCTTCCATGATGGCGCTGCTGATCAGGGCGATGGCCTCGGGCACGTTGAGCTTCAGGCCGCGGGCCTTGCGCCGTTCGGCCAGCAGGGCGGCGGTGAAGATCAGCAGCTTGTCTTTTTCACGCGGTGTCAAATCCATTCGCTTCGCTCTCAGCTTGCGCGTGCGGCCGCAAAGGTCGGCCGGGCGCGCGGTGTCAGGTCCATGGCCAGGGGGTGTTCACGTCCCATGCATCGTAGTCGCACGGCGGGCCTGCACCATGCCGGGCATGGCCGCCCCCAGGACATGCGCGCCAGCCAACGCCAAGGTTGAAGCGGGCCCATTCGAATGGCGGTGAAGCCGGCAGGGCTTCGTTACCCTCTAACGCCGGAAAGAGGGTGCTCCGGGGGCAATCGCACTCAAGGCACCCTTGATCAACGGCAAGACCCTTGAGGGCTCGGCCGCTGTGGGGTCGAACGGGTGGGTGGTTTGACCTGCCACCCCGGCGCGAATCTTCAGCACGTACAGGCGCGTTTCTGCATACGGCGGCACCCCCAGGTAGCGTTCAACGGCACCTTCGCCGGCGTTGTAGGCCGCAGCCACCAGGCGCACGTCGCCCTCAAAGCGGGCCATCAGCCAGCGCAGGTAGGCCATGCCACCGCGGATGTTTTGAACCGGGTCCTTGATGTTGCGCACGCCAAAGCGGGCAGCCGTGGCCGGAATGAGCTGCATCAATCCGTGGGCGTCTTTGGGTGAAACGGCCGAAGCGTCGAAGTTGGACTCGGTGGCAATGATGGACAGCACCAGGTGGGGCTGCAGCTTGTATTCCGGCGCCACCAGGTTGACAAAGCGCACGATGGCATCGGGTGCGTTGGCCGGTGGTGGCACGGGCAGCACCATCGGCGGGGCCACTGGCTTGTTGTTGGCCGGTGCAGGCGCTGCAGCCAATTCCCGGTCTTCTTCAGGCTGACGCAAGCACGGTGGCGGGTCACCCCGGGGCTCGCCCATGCGCGCCAGGATGTTCTTGGCTTGCTCAAAGCCTTGCTCTGCGGCCGCAGCAAACAGGTGTGCCGCAACCGCTTCGTTGCGCTCGATGCCGCGTGAGTTGGTCATCATCCAGGCCAGGCTGTACTGCGCTTCGGCGTCGCCGTGGCGTGCGGCCCGGCAATACAACTCGGCGGCGCGCACCGGGTCCTTGGGCATGCCATCGCCGTACTCAAAGGCTTTGGCTTCTTGACGCCAGCGTTCCACGCGCGCTGGCACCACCGGGCCCTTTTCAGGCGGTGGGGTGTTGGGCCGGGGCAAACCGTCCAGTGTGGGCAAGACCACCGGGGGCAGCTGGGCGCTGGCGGGTACGCTGCCCAGCGCAGACATCAACAGTGCGGCGCACAGGGCCATTTGCCAGCGCCGGCCAGCCTGACCCGGCACCCGTGGCTGGCGTTGCTCAGTGGGTCGATCGACGCTCAAGGTCATCAGTGACAAGGTGTTCGCGGCAGTGAAAGCGCAAGTCTAGACAAGCGGGTGTTTCTTGCGCGCCACGTTTGGGTGGTGCAAATGCGGCGGCGCATGGGTTCGTCAATGGAGCAGCGTAGCCAAGGGTCACCCAGTGGCTCCAGAATTTGGACGTTGCCGCCCGGAGCGGCTCATTTCACCCAACAGGGGAATCTTGTGCGCACCACTTCTCGTCTTCTGGCCGCAGCCACCACGGCTGCGCTTGCCACCGCCACCCAAGCCGCCGATTTCAACGCCATCGGCTTGCTCAACCAAGCTGAATTTCGGGCTTTCAGCGAGGACGTGGCGTCGGCCATCTCGTACAGGGGCCTGATCCCCGCGGAAGGCCTGGGCATCACCGGTTTTGACATCAGCGTGGCCGCCACTGGCACCGAAGTGGCGCACCGCGCCATTCTCAGCAAGGCCGCTGGCGGCGCCACCGTGCCCAAGGCCGTGCCCGTGGTCGGGGTGCGGGCGGTCAAGGGTCTGCCCTTCGACATCGACATCGGTGTCGTGCAAATGACCTTGCCCGACACCAATGTGCGCGCCACTGGGGGCGAACTGCGCTGGGCTTTTGTGGGCGGCAGCACGGTCTTGCCGGCTGTGGCCGTGCGGGTTTCGGGCACCAGCCTGTCGGGCGTGCAGCAGCTGAAGATGCGCACCCTCAGCGGCGACATTTCCATCTCCAAGGGCTTTGCGTTCCTGACGCCCTATGCCGGTGTGGGCAATGTGGAGGTCAAGTCGTCAGCGCCCGGCACCAGCTTGCGCGCTGAGACCTTTCGCATGAACAAGGGTTTTGTCGGCGTCAATGTGGCGATGCTGCCCTTTGCGCTGGGTCTGGAGGCCGACAAGACCGGTGACGCCACCAGCTACAGCGTGAAGCTGGCGCTGCGTTGGTGACGGGGCCCACCCGCAGGGGGCCCAAGCCTCTGGGTCGACCTTTGACCGTTGCGGCAGCGATAATCCGCCCGTGAAGCAGACCAGACCGCCGCTGGTGCGAGCGTGGAAACACGGCACTGGAGGAAAGTCCGGACTGCACAGAGCACCGTAGCAGTTAACGGCTGTCCACCGCGAGGTGAGGATCAGAGCAACAGAGACGAGTCAGACCAGGGTTCCGTGAAGGGTGTTCTGCGGACCGACGGCGCAAGCCGGCGGTGCCATGCGGCTTGCCGCAGGGCCTGGGCGAAAGCCCAGCCAAGCAGCCACCCAGACCGGGGCAAAGCCCCGGTCTGGGTGAAACGGGCAATCTCTACGGGCAGCAACACCAAGTAGGCCGGCATTGAAGCGACTCGCTGAGCCGGCGGGTAGGTGGCACCGAGCCGAAGGGTGACCTTCGGCCCAGAGGAATGGCGGTCACAGCGGGGCTTCGCAAGAGGCGCTGCTGCACAGAATCCGGCTTATCGGTCTGCTTCACACTTTTGCCCGCCGCTCGTCACACCCGTCAGGCGGGTACCACCACCGCGTGCTCGGCCGTCCAGCGCAGGCCTGGGGTGCCTTCGGCAGGCATCAGCCGCATGTCGTGGCTGCTGCGCTGTGCTTCAGGAACGGCACGCCACAATAAGTCGCGCGCATTGCCGGGGTCGCCCGCGACGAAGAGTTGCGACGTGAACTCACCCAAGCTGGCGTGGCGCACCTTGATGTGAATGTGTGGCGTGCGCCCCGGGTAGGCCACAGGCCTGATGGTGCGCATCGTCACCTCGCCGGTGCGGTCGCTGCGGGCCGCACCAAAGCCTTGAAAGCCGGGGTCGAACGCACCGCTCAACAGTTCTACCTGAGGGTGCCGGTACTGCGCCAGCACGTCACATTGCCAAATCTCGATCAGGGCGTTGTCGACCAGCCGGTCCTGGCTGTCGACCAGGCGCAGTTGCAAGCCCAGGTGTTCGCCGCGGGCGGTTTGAGCTTGGCCTTGTCGCTCAACCCGGGTCAGATCGGCGTCCCAATCACCGGCCAGCGGCCCCCGCTCGCGCCAACGGCTGGGTGGGTAGAACGGGCCGTCGGTCATGGCCGCCAGTGCGCGGCGTGAACTGGCCAGGGCTGGCAAGGCCAGCGATGCGCAGGCAGCGCCCGTGGTGGTGGTGATCAGCAGGCGACGACGAATGGGGTTCATGGCGCGATGGAGTTACAGAAGAAGAAACACCGAAGAAGAAATACCGACGCATGACTTGCAGGACTGATTTGCCGAGCATGCCACGGCTTCAGTCGGGTCAAGTTCTGGGCTGATCTGGTCGATAAGACAGGCGAGGAGCCCGAACCATGAGTCTTGCCCGACACCTTGATGCCGCCCACCGCGACGAATCCGTCGCCGATGCGGTCCGTCTCAGGCCGTGGGTCGGCTTTCGGCTGCGAACGCTGTGCGCTTCGCTGGTCTGGGTGGTGGGCGCGGTGGTGGTGCAACCTGCAAAGGGTGCCGATCCCCCGCCGCAACTCAAGCCGGTGAAGTTGTCGAGCAACGCCGAGACCAGCAAGGACGGTCAAGGGCGTGCCGCCAAGGCTTTAGCCGCTGAACCCGGCGGGGCTGCAGCGTCGGCACCCGCCGCTGTGACCGCGCCCGATCCGCTGGAGCAGCTGCGCAAGCGCCTGGCCGGCAAACTCAGCGGTGTCAAGACCAGCGAAGGCAGCAGCCCCTACGACGTGCGGGTGGTGGCCAAGACCGACCCTTCTCCGGCGCCGACCCACGCCGCCAAGCCGGCGACGGCCAAGCGGGCCTCGGCCGTCGGGGCCGCATCGGGCCACACCAGCGCAACAGCACCTGCTCATTGGTCCTACCAAGGCGCTGCCGGCCCGCAGACCTGGGGTGGCCTCAAGCCTGAGTTCACCACCTGCGCCAACGGTCAACGTCAAAGCCCGATCGACATTCGTGGCGGTTTGGCGGTCGACCTGGAGCCGGTGAAGTTCAACTACCAAGCCAGCCCGTTTGCGGTCATCGACAACGGCCACACGGTGCAGGCCAACATCTCGTCTGGCAACTCCATTGAAATTGGCGGCAAGCGCTTTGAGTTGCAGCAGTTCCACTTTCATCGCCCATCTGAAGAGCGCATTGACGGCCGCCAGTTCGAAATGTCATTGCACCTGGTCCACAAAGACGAACAAGGGCGCATGGCCGTGGTGGGTGTGCTGTTTGACAAAGGCCCGGCGCAGCCTGCGGTGCAGCGGGTCTGGAACGGCCTGCCGCTGGAAAAAGGCGAAGAACTGGCCGCCCGCGTTCCGCTGGAACTGGGCGATCTGCTGCCCACCGACCGCCGCTACTTCACCTACATGGGCAGCCTGACCACGCCGCCGTGTTCCGAAGGTGTGCAGTGGGTGGTGATGCGCCAGCCGATGACCATGTCGCCCGAGCAGATTGAGCTGTTTGCCCGCATGTACCCCATGAATGCACGCCCCGTGCAGCAGGCGGCGGGGCGGAGAATTCTGCAGTCGCAGTAGTGAAGCAATGGTGAAGCAACCGCGGCGGTTGCCCTGAGCTGACGCTTCAACCGGCAGGTTTTACTCGGCAGGCTTGTTGCGCGCTGCCAGCAGCAGCAAGGGCCACAGCCACAGGCTGGCCAGCCAGGTGAAAGCGCGTCCCGGCGTGAGGGCACGGGTCTCAAACTGCGCCACCTTCACAAACAGCACCACGGCACCCGCCACCACGTAAAGCAGCAGCAGGCTGTAGACAGTGACCCGGGCGCCGTAGTCGCCGCCAAAGGCATCGCCCAACAGGCGGCCCGCCATGGCCGCGACCAAGACCGACATCAGCAGCGCCACCGCCACGCCGGCCAGCGCATGGCGCATTTTCCAGAGCGGGTCGTTCTCGTTCATGGGCAATCTTTCAGGTGATGCGCCAAAAGTCCAGCGTCACCCGGCGGGCTTCGCGCTGGCCCACGGCCACGGCCATGACCTTGTTCAGGTGCAGCCACTGCGGGTGCCCCGTGGTCAGCCGCACCAGGGTGCGAAAAAAGTACGCATGCGGTGCCACCGCCTCGCCCTGCGCCAACCGCGCCATGACGTCCGCGGGCCCGTGGCGCAGGCCATCGCTTTGCACCTCAATCAAGGCGCCATCGGCGGTGCCAATCACGTAGTGCGCGCTGATGTCGGTGACGCCATCGGCGCGCTGCACCTGCCAGTCCACCCCGCCGGGCTGCAACTCGCCGCTCAACTCCGGGCCCTGTGCCGTGCCGCCGAGGATCGGCACAAAGCGCCGCTCGCCGTGTTTGGCCGGCCCGCCCAGCGAGACCACTGCGCCCACGTCGCACGTCACCCGGGTCATCCAGACCAAGCCAGGCGCTTGCGCCGTGGGCGGCAGGTCTTTTGGGAAGGCCGACGCGGGTTGCGTAGAGAGCATCGCCAAGTCCTTGTTTGATCGTTCAGCAGCAGGTGTCTGCGTTGAGCTTTACCGCAGCACAACGCACCGCCGTACGTTGCACCGCATCGTGATGCTTTGCTCTTTTCGCATTATCTGAGCACAAACGCCTGTGCCATCGCGGACGGGTGGTTTGTCCGCTGGATGGCTGGCGACGTGATGGTCGGCATGGCCTCCGGTGCCGCCATCGGCGCTGCGGCAGGCGCGACGTCCGAGTCCAGCGTTGATGCGTCCACGGCGTCCACAGCCCCAATTGCGATGACGGCAGCGACCCAGCCGAGCGCGCAAACCGCGAATGCCGCACATACCGCGAATCTGCACATCGAGGACAGCTGTGGCAGCGGCCGCCCGGACGAGTCAGATTCGGAGGCGGGCTACAGCTACGACGCGCTCGCGGATGAATTACAGCGGGTCATGGCGCATTGCTGCTTGCGGGACAGGACGCTGGAAATAATTGGGCCAGCGCACCCACCGCGCAGTGGCCCACAGCCAGTTGGTGACCGTGAAAGGGGCGCCGCACGGGCTGAATGTTTCGCATGCTCAGGCGTTCAACGACGCGTTGGTGTCGTTCCTGAAGGGCTGAACCCGGTTACCGGCTGGCGCAGGCCAAGCTGATGAGCCGTTGCGCAGTTGCTCATAGGCCCGTTCCACCACGCTGTAGCACTCGCAGCTGTGCTGCAGCAAGCGACGCCGGTCGAGCACCCGAATCTGCCCACGGGTGTAGCGGATCAAGCCTTCCCGCTGAAGTTGCTGCGCGGCTCCGGTCACGCCTTCCCGCCGCACGCCCAGCATGCCTGCAATGCGTTCCTGCGTGATCTGCATTTCATCGCCCGACTGCCGGTCCAGGTGCTGCAGCAACCAGCGGCAGAGTTGGGGCGCCAGCGCATGGTGCCGGTGGCAAGCCGATGTCTGCGCCATGTGGGTGAACAGCGCTTGGGTGTAGCGCAGTAGCTGCTGCATCACGGGCGCCGAGTCACGCGCCAGGTCGGCGATGTCACGCGCACTCATGCGCCAGGCCAAGCCCGGGCGCTGCACCACGGCGCCGCTCAGTGCCTTGCCGCCGCCCATGAACGCGCAGACGCCGACGATGCCCTCTCGGCCAACCACCGCCACCTCGGAGCAACCACCGTCTTGCAGCGCTGACACCAACGACACCACGGCGGTGACCGGGAAGTACACGTGGCGCAACACGGCGCCCGCTTCATAGAGTTGCGTTCCCGCAGTCAACTCAACCGCTTCCAGCCGCGATTGCAAACGATCAGAAACCTCGGGCGGCAGCGAGGCCAGCAACTGGTTGTCTGGCGCGGACTTGTGGTCGGTGCTCATGGTGCGTCTCCTGGTTGACCTTGGGGGTCGAGGAACGCAAATCTAGAGTCCGACGGTTCGATCCAATACGTCGAAAGACACAGCCGTTGTGCAGCGGAACAGCGCCGCTGCGGGTGGTCAGACCAGCGGGCGCTGTGGCGGGCGGCCATCGCCGTAAAGGTCCGCCAGGCGGGCCATGGCCTTCACATCACGCAGGTAGAGACGGCCGTCGGCGATGCGGTGCAAACCGCGCCGCTCCAGCTTGCGCAAGGTCTTGTTGGTGTGCACCAGTGACAGCCCCAAGCCGTCGGCAATGTGTTGTTGTGTGAGCGGAAAAACCACACCGCCCGCGCCTGCGTCAGCCTGCAGCGCAGCCGCGCGCTTGAACAACAGGATCAGCAGCGACGCGATGCGTTCTTCGGCGCTGCGTCGGCCCACCGACAGCAGCGATTCGTCGACCATCGACTCCTCGTGCGCGGTGAGCCAGGTGACGTTGAAGCCCATCATCGGGCTTTGGCGGTGCAGTTCCCAGAGAGCATCGCGCTGGAAAACGCAGTACAGCGATGCGGTCAGCGTCTCCACACCATGGGCTGCAGCGTCGCCCATCTTTTGCTGAACACCAATGAAGTCGCCGGCCAGCAGAAAGCTCAGGATCTGGCGGCGGCCGTCGCTGAGCGTCTTGTAACGAAAGGCCCAACCCTGCAGCAAGGTGTAAAGCGGGGCGTCGGTTTGACCTTCGTGAATCAAGGTTTCGCCGGCGGCCAGGTGGCGCTCGCGGCGCTTGAGCGACTGCACCAAGTCAAGTTCGTCACCGGTAGGTTCATGAAACAACTTCAGCGGCCGCAGTGGGCAGTTGCGGCAAGAAGTTTCCTGTTCTGGCGACGGCGCAACGAGTGGCTGTGGTGGTTCGGTGTCGGTCGTCATGGGTGTTGTCTCGTGGTTTTCAGGCTTGGCGTGCTGCTGCGTCGCTGATGCGAAGTGGGTGGTCTGTGGTCAGCCGCAGATTCACCGCCCTGGGCACACTTCATTTTCGGGTTAAAGCAGCATTTCCTTAAACAGCAGGTCCAGCGCCTGCGGGTTCTTTCTGACAAAGCTTTCGCAGTCGGCTTTGCTGGGCAGCCCGTGCACGCTCAGGCGACTTGATGGCCTGCAAACCCAGCGTGCCGTCCGCCAGGGTCAGGTCACGGTTGGGCGGGATGACATCGACGGCATTGGGCTCCGGGCGCATGGCCTGGGCAGCCTTGACAACTGCATGACGGTACTTCGCTGCAGCTGAACCGCATGCACGTCACCCGTTTGCATGCCGTTGATGGGGGGGAGCGCATGGTGCCGTGTGGCAGCAGGGTTCGGTGGCGACAGAGCAAAGCCCAAAAAGGGGCCCGAACGGTCGTCAAGGGGGTTCTGAGACCTGAGTTGGGGTTCCCAAATTGGAGGTTAGGTGTGGAGGAGTGGGGGCCGCGTGCTCAGAAGTCACTTTCATATCGCCGCACAAGTTGTTCATTTGAATGAAGTTTTTTGGCCGCCTGGATGGGTGAACAGTGTTTTCTAAGTCCTTGATTTCATTGAATTTTCCGCAGCAAAACATTGACCGCCCAGGGGCCGAACGGTAAAGTGGGGCTTGGTGTCTTTTTTCGGGATTAAGTGCAAATCATGAACTTCAGGGGTGGCCCGGTGCTGCTGCTCGACGGGAAAGGCCGGATCACCGTGCCCACCCGTTGGCGTGAGCTGCTGATGGCCAACGTGGGTGGCCAGATGGTGGTGGCCAAGAACCCTGACGGTTGTTTGTCGCTGTACCCATTGCCGGTGTGGGAAAAGGTCGAAAACGAGCTGCTCTCGCTGTCGTCCGAGCACGATGCCTGGCGCCGCATCTTCATCGGCAGCGCCACCGACGTGGAAATCGACAGTGCTTCACGCGTCAACATTCCGCCTGAGCTGCGCAGCTGGGCCGGATTTGATCGCGAAGTGAAGTTCATGGGCGTCGGTCCGAATTTTGAATTGTGGGACCAGGCCCGTTACGACGCACACGAAGCCGCCGCCGTTTCCGCTGGCCGC
>JAYVSX010000134.1:0-7768 GCA_043774975.1 Rubrivivax sp. | reverse complement strand
GGTTGCGGTGGCAGGCTTCAAGGTTGCCGCGTCATCCATTTTCATGTTGTGTGCTCCCTTCAAGCCGGCGTGGCCAGTTTCTGCAAGATCTTCTGTACCTTTTTTTCCAAGGTGGCCTTGGTGAAGGGCTTGACGATGTAGCCCGCCGCGCCACTTTGCGCTGCCAGCACGATGTCTTCCTTGCGGGCTTCGGCCGTCACCATCAGCACCGGCAGGTGCTTGAGCGCGTCGTCAGCCTTGACGGCCTTGAGCAGGTCGAAGCCGTTCATGTTGGGCATGTTGATGTCAGAGACCACGAAGTCGTACTTGTTGGCCTTGAGCATGCTCAAGGCCACAGCGCCGTCCTCGGCTTCGTCGGCGTTGTTGCAGCCCATTTCCTTGAGCAGATCCCGCACGATGCGGCGCATGGTGGAGAAGTCATCGACGATGAGGAACTTCAGATCGGTGGTGTTCATGGGGCCTGGCCTCGCACGGATGGCACGGTAGGAAAGGCTGATGGTTCTATCGGAGGCTGGGCGCGGGACTTGAGGGCACAACCCGCGCTTCGCCACTGGGTTTCGCCAGCGTGGGCGGTGGTGGCGTGGCCGTGGCCGCCGGGCTTGGTGGGGCCTCGCTGGAAGCCGCTGGCGCCTGGGTTCGGAATGCACGGTCTTCGGCTTCACGCGTCATCACGATGATGCTGATGCGACGGTTGGCCGGCGCGTTGGGGTCCTTGCGATCAAACGGATTGCTGGCCGCCAGGCCCTGGATGCGCAGCACCTGCTCCTCGGGCAGCCCACCCGAGATCAACTCCCTGCGCGACGAGTTGGCGCGGTCGGCGCTGAGTTCCCAGTTGCTGTAGCCACGGTCCCCAGTGCCAAAGGGCAACGCATCGGTGTGCCCTTCCAGCGTCAAGCGGTTGGGCACTTCACCCAGCAGTCGCCCGATGGCACGCAGCAGGCTGCGCATGTAGGGCTGAACGGAGGCGCTGCCGCTGGAAAACATGGGGCGCAGGTCTTGGTCAATGATCTGGATGCGCAGGCCGTCGTGAGTCATCTCCAGCAGCATTTGCGAGGCCATGGCCTTCAGTTCCGGGTCTGCCGCCAGGGCCTCGGTCATCTTCTTTTTCAGGTTCTCCAGGCGCGCCACTTCGGCCCGAATCTGCTCGGCCTTGAGTTGGTGCAGGTTGATGGTGTCCTTCTTGGCTTCGATGTCACCGCGCTTGACCTGGCCGGTTGAACGGGTCAGGTCCTGGCCACCACCCTTGACCACATGGGAAGCATCACCGGCGCCCGAGCCGCTGGCCAGCAACGACAGCTTCAGCGGGGAAGCAAAGTAATCCGCGATGCCCTTCTTCTCACCTTCGGTGGTGCTGCCCAGCAGCCACATCAGGAGGAAGAAGGCCATCATGGCCGTCACGAAGTCGGCGTAGGCAATCTTCCAGGCGCCACCATGAACAGCGTGGCCGCCCTTCTTGACCCGCTTGATGATGATCGGTTGCAGTTTTTTGGCGTCACCGGCCATGGCACGGCTCCATCACTTCTTGCCTTTGACGTGGGCTTCCAGCTCGGTGAAGGACGGTCGGTCGTCCGAGTACAGCACCTTGCGTCCGAACTCGATGGCCACTTGCGGTGCGTAGCCCTGCATGCTGGCCAGCAGCGTGGTCTTGATGCACTGCAGTTCCTTGCTGGCGTCCTCTACTTTTTGCTCCAGCAAGCCGCCCAGGGGCTCGGCAAATCCGTAAGCCAGAAAAATGCCCAGGAAGGTTCCCACCAGGGCCGAGCCGATCATGCCGCCCAGCACCGCCGGAGGCTGACCTACCGACCCCATGGTGTTGACCACGCCCAGCACAGCGGCCACGATGCCGAAGGCCGGCAAACCGCCCGACATGCGCCCGATGGCCGCCACGGCGGCGTGGGCTTCGTGGTGGTGGGTGTCGATCTCGTTGTCCATCAGGGACTCGATTTCATGGGCATTGAGGTTGCCCGACACCATCATGCGCAGGTAGTCGGTGATGAACTCGGTGACGTGGTGGTCATTGCCAACGGTGGGGTACTTCTGGAACAGCGGCGAGCTGTGCGGTTCCTCCACGTCCTTCTCGATCGACATCAGGCCTTCCTTGCGGGCTTTTTGCAGGATGTCAAACAACAAGGCCAGCAGCTCCATGTAGCGGGCCTTGCTGTACTTGCTGCCCTTGAAACACTGCCCCAGCCCCTTCAGCGTGGCCTTGATGACCTTCATCTGGTTGTTGGCCAGGAAGGCTCCGCAGGCCGCTCCGAAGATGGTGAGCATCTCGAAGGGCAAGGCCTTCAAGATGACGCCGATGTTGCCGCCGTGCGCGATGTACACGCCAAAGACGCAACTCAGGGCAACCAGCCAACCAATGATGACGAACATGTCCAGTGTTCCGCGAAGACGGCCTCAGTTGGGGCCCCGCTCTGCAAATCCGAAGGCTTGCGCCCTGCGGGGCATAGGGGTGTTATCGGCCAACCGCTGGCGTCATTGAGTGGGGATTGGCGGCTTCCACCCGGTAGATCCACACAGGGCGCAGCCCCGGACGCTGCAAGCAGCCCACGGGTCTCTGCCCGGGCACCGCAAACTCAAGGCTGATCAGCCAGGCGCCGGGTGACATGTCAGCGCAGGCCTTGGCCCAAACGCGGTTCATGCTTTCGGGTCTCTGAAAGACATAAACCAGGTCTTGACCCGCCCAGCTCACGCCCCACATGTCGCCCCGCTGAACCCGCGCCCATGGGCACAGCAAGCGAGAAACCCAGGCCAGCAAGGGGCTCCATTCCACGCCGGCCACCGCCGCCTGTGGCCACAGGCGGCGCAGCGCACGAAGGCCGTGACCCAAGCCACAACCCGCATCCAGCACCTGCTGAGGTTGGGTCACCCACTGGTCCAGTCCAAGCAGAGCGTTGGCGGGCGTGGGGAAAAAAGGCGCATCGCGCCAAGCTCGCAACGGGTATGCCAGCAACAGCCCACCCAGCAGCAGCGGCCAGCCCCAACTTGGCCAGGCCGCCGCAGCCCCTTGCGCCCATGCCGAGAGCGGAAAACCCACGGCGCACAGGGTGCGGCGCCAAGGGCCTTGCACGGTGAGCGCGGCGGTGCCACCCACCAGCACACCCAGCAAGACCGATCCGGTTGCCGCGCTGCCCCACAGCTGGGCCAGGTACCACGTGCCCCAAGCGCATGCCCAAGCCATCAACGCTGGCATGGGCCAAGGCAGCTTGAGCGTGAGCCAGGGTCGGACAAGGGTCATGTCGGGGCGCATGGGTGGGAAGGCGCCGGCCTGCTGAAGACCGGGTTTCCGACCCGAGTGTCCGCTTCACGGCCTTCAGGCAAAGCACTGAACAAGCCGCGGAAAAGCAGCGGTTTGTCCGGATCCGTCAGCGGTTCAGCGCAGCGCCAACTGGGCATGGCAGCGCTGACGGTGAGCTGCGACGCCGCCAGTTGGTCTTGCAGACGCATCATGGCCACGTTCATCGTCAAGGCCGCACGGCCCACGCTGTCGACCCAGGCCTGGCTCCAACCCAAGAGCGGTGCGGCCTGTTCGCAGATCAGCAAGGTCAGCAGCGCGTGCGAGCAGCTGTACTTGACGGTTGAGTGCCCGGCTTCGAAGACCAGGTAGTACAGGGAACCGTCGGGGCGTTTGGCCATCAACTGCCGCGCCCGCACATGGACCGAAAACAGCCGCGTGCGCCAGTCGGTACCAGTCGGTGCCAGCGCGCACGTCGAGCAGCGTGGCGTCGAGCTGACCGATCAGCTCCAGCCACTGTTCAGCCAGGCTCAAGGCCGTGGCTTCAGGGCGTTCACGCCCTTGCTCGTCGGGTCGGGCGGCAGCCACGTCCTTCAATGAAGCACCTTGGCGAAGCATCTGGTCCATGGCCGCAGCCAGGCGCCGATTCCAGTCGGCTGACTCCGTTTCGTCGGCAAACAAGGGCTGCTTGACGATCTCTTCAAGGCTGGCCTGGCTGCCCAAGACGTTGCCAGCGCCCAGCAGCAGGCGCCCCGAAGCATCCCGAATGCCGAAGGGCATCGGTTCGTTCAAGCGCAGGTACTGGGCTGAGAAGGGAACAAGTTTCACTGGGATCGAAGGCTGCTTGGCCGTCGGGAAATCCCGCCGTCATTGCACATATCGGTCATCGGGCTCGCTGGCTGAAGGCCCGGCGCTCGACTCAGCCAAAAAAAGCGGGTCCCGAAGGACCCGCTGAAAGCACAGCTGACTGTGCCAGGAGGAGACGTGGAGAAAACAATCGGCTCAACGGGTTGTCGGCCGCGGCTGAGCGTTCTTGAGTCCGCGGCGCAAGCCAGGCGCTGTAGCCGCGTGCATGATCAATGGGCGTCGACTGCCAATCGACTGGGTTGCCCCAGTTGCAAGGAGCCGGCCTGTTTGCCTTTCCCGGCGCGGGCGGGCGGGTTGCAAAGGCCACAGACATAGTGGCGCGCAATTTCATGAGGGTGGGTGACAAAGTGGCCACCGCACTTGCTGCAAGCGGTCATGGACAGCATGCCGTTGTCGACAAACTTCACCAGGCGCCACGCACGCGTGACGCTGAGCAGCGGCTCCAGGCCCTGCGACTGCATCTGCTCAAGGTAGAGCTGGTAAGCCTTGATGACGGTGTCAATCTCTTCCAGCGCGGCAGCCTTGTTCAGGTATTCGTGCATGTTCAGAAACAGGCTGGCGTGGATGTTGGGTTGCCAGGTCATGAACCAATCGGTGGAGAACGGCAATTGGCCCTTGCTGGGGCTCTTTCCCGCTACCTCTTTATACAAGCGCAGCAGGCGCTCGTAGCTGAGGTCGGTTTCGCTTTCCAGAACCTGCAGTCGGGCGCCCAGGTGGATCAGCGTCACGGCCCGCTCGATCTGCCTGGCTTCCGTGAGGATGCTTTTGTTGCGTGCCATGAGTTTTCCGGTCCTGCAATGTTGTTATGCGGCTTCCTGGTGGCGCCCGGCCATCAAGATAGACGCGTGAAGGCGACCCATGCCGTCGTTGGCGGCGCCTTTGCCGTGGCTGGTAAGCAGGTTCCACACCAGGTCATCGTCCATGCGGAAGCGGCACAGCAGCGTGTTGCCCCCAGCGATCTTCATCATCTGCGCTGGGCTCAGGGTGCCGATGATGGCGGCTGTGTCCTCGCTCACGCCCAGGCGGAAGAGCGCCTGGTCGCGGTCGATGCGGATCAGGCTTTGCGCCAGCATCAGGTAGGACAGGTTGGCTTCGCGGATTTCGGCGAGGATTTGGTCGGAGGTCATGTCGTTGTGCCTTGCAGTGTGGGTCGGGTGGGATTCGATGGACTTGACTGTAGAGACGACAAAAGCGCCCGCCCATCAGGCCATTTCCGTCGCTGGAGTCCAGCTTCTTCCACCTCGCGTGTCAGGCAAATTCCTACACGGGCCTTCGGTCGTGAAGCAGGTCACGACTGGCGCTCACCATGCGGCCAGAAAAAACCCCGCAGAGCCTGCCGGCGCTGCCCCAGTCACCCATCTACGTGCCGTTGTTGCCAGAGGCGGCGGAGTGGTCCGGCAAGGGCAAGGACAACTGCAAGCGCAACTCAGGTGCGCTCGATGCGCGCAAACGCGCTGTGGTTGTGGATGGACTCGAAGTTCTCCACATCCACGCTGTAGCGGCCCACGCGGGGCTCGGCATTGAGGGCCAGCGCCACATCGCGCACCAGGTCTTCGACGAATTTCGGGTTTTCGTAGGCCCGTTCCGTCACCCACTTTTCGTCGGGGCGCTTGAGCATCGGCCAGATCTCGCAGGAAGCGGCGTTTTCTGCAAATCGCACCAGCTGTTCCCAGGTCAAGGCGTTGGCAGCATTCGACAACAGTTCAACGCGGATGGTCACCAGCGAACGCTGGTTGTGCGCGCCGTAGTCAGAAATCTCTTTGCTGCAGGGGCACAGGCTCTTGACGGGCACGGCCACTTCGGCCCAGACCGTGGTCGCTCCGGCCAAGGTCTGCGAAATCCAGCGCCCTTGGTAGTCGAGCAGGCTTTGAACGCCTGACACCGGCGCACGTTTGCGCAAAAAGAAGCTGAAGGCCGCTTCGATGCGACCTTCTGTCGCCCCCAGCTTGTCCAGCATTGCAGCATGGCCACTGCGCAGGCTGACAGCGTCGACCGGTGCGCTCAGCGCGTCCAGCCACGCCACAAAGCGGGACATGTGGGTGCCCTTTTTTTCGGCCGGCAAGGCGACGTCCAATGACCAGATCGCCGCCGTCGACTGCACCGCACCGGCCACCCACAGTTGCAGCGGGTAGCGCAGGTCTTTCACCCCGACGCGCTGAATCGCCATGTGGCGACCGTCGGGCGCGCTTTGGGTGTCCGGAATGTGCAGAACGTTGGTCAGTTGAGTCATGAGGATGGAAAGGATGCCATCGATTGCACTGCGACACCGTCTCGGGGTTTACATCGCAACGGTTTACAGCGCAACGGTCACGCGGCCGTAGGTCGCGACCGCGGATGCTTGTGGCCGGTCAGGGTGGTTCAGGTCCGGTTGGGGACGGTTGGGGACGGTTGGGGACGGTTGGGGTCGGTTGGGGACGGGTGGGGTCGGTTGGGGTCGGCTGCAATCAGGCGTTCACAGCAGCCAGAGCAGGCCGCCCCCCGAAGCGCTGCAGGATCGACCGCTCGATGCCTGCCGCGTCCAAGCCACACAGCGACAGCAATTTGGCCGGGTCGCCGTGTTCGATGAACTCATCTGGCAAGCCCAGTTGCAACACCGGCACCAGCACCCCGGCTGCGGCCAGGCATTCCAGCACCGCACTGCCTGCGCCGCCCATGATGCAGCCCTCTTCCACCGTGATCAGCGCCTCGTGGCTGCGGGCCATCTGCAGCACCAGGGCTTCGTCCAGCGGCTTGACAAAGCGCATGTCCACCACCGTGGCGCCCAGGCGCTCGGCGGCTGCCAGCGCAGGGTGCAACAGGGTGCCAAAGGCCAGGATGGCCAAGCGAGAGCCTTGCCGCCGCACGTGGCCTTTGCCCCAGGGCCAGCTGGTCAATTCAGGCTCGATGGTGGCGCCCACGCCCGCACCCCGCGGATAGCGCACCGCCACCGGGTGGTCCTGGCGAAAGGCCGTGGTCAAGGCCTGACGACACTCGTTTTCATCGCTGGGGGTGAGCATGCTGCAATGGGGCACGCAGCGCACAAAGGCAATGTCATAGGCACCGGCATGGGTGGCGCCATCGGCACCGACCAACCCACCCCGATCCAAAGCAAACACCACCGGCAGCTTTTGCAGTGCCACGTCGTGAATCATCTGGTCGTAGCCCCGTTGCAAGAACGTGCTGTAGATGGCCACCACGGGCTTGAGCCCTTCACAGGCCAGCCCGGCCGCAAAGGTGACGGCGTGCTGCTCGGCGATGCCCACGTCGTGGTAACGCTTGGGAAAACGCTTGTGAAACTCGACCATGCCCGAGCCTTCGCGCATGGCCGGTGTGATGCCCACCAGGCGTTCGTCGGCCTGGGCCATGTCGCACAACCACTGGCCAAAGACCTGGGTGAAGGTGGGTTTGCCCGGCTTGGCTGGTGGAAAACCTTCCGCCGGGTTGAACTTGCTGGAAGCCGCGTGGTACTTGACCGGATCGGCCTCGGCCAGGTCATAGCCTCTGCCCTTTTTGGTCACCACGTGCAAAAACTGGGGGCCCCGCTTGGCGCGCAAGTTTTCCAGGGTCGGAATCAGCGAGTCCAGGTCGTGGCCGTCGATCGGGCCCACGTAGTTGAAGCCAAACTCTTCAAAGATGGTGCCTGGCACGACCATGCCCTTGGCGTGCTCTTCCAGCCGGCGGGCC
>JAYVSX010000133.1:0-9576 GCA_043774975.1 Rubrivivax sp. | reverse complement strand
GTCCATTTTGGGCACCAAACGCGCTTCTGGAACCCCAAGATGGCCCCGTACATCTACGGCCATCGCAACAAGATCCACATCATCAACCTCGAGAAGACGCAGCCGCTCTTCGAAGACGCGTTGAAGTTCGTGCGCCAGCTGGCTGCCCGCCGCGGCACAATTTTGATGATCGGTACCAAGCGCCAGGCGCGCGAGGTCATTGCGTTGGAAGCCCAGCGCTGTGGCATGCCGTACGTCGACCAGCGCTGGCTGGGCGGCATGATGACCAACTTCAAGACCGTCAAAGGTTCCTTGAAGAAGCTCAAGGACATGCAGGTGATCAAGGAGTCGGGCACCGACGCGATGATCAAGAAAGAAGCCCTCTTGTTCGATCGCGAGCTGATCAAGCTCGAAAAGGACATCGGCGGCATTCAGGACATGGCTGCATTGCCTGACGCCATGTTCGTCATCGACGTGGGTTACCACAAGATTGCGGTTGCCGAAGCCAAAAAGCTGGGCATTCCGGTCATCGGCATCGTCGACACCAACCACTCGCCCATCGGCATCGACTATGTCATCCCGGGCAACGACGACTCCGCCAAGGCGGTGGCGCTGTATGCCCGCGCGGTGGCCGACGCGGTCATGGAAGGCAAGTCCAACGCCACCAATGAAGTCGTGCAGGCGGTCAGCGCTGGCGGCGACGAGTTCGTGGAAGTGCGCGAAGAAGCCTGACCGGTTTTTTCTCGCAAGTGGTTCCAGGGCCGCAGCGCAGAACGCGCCGCGACCGATTTTCGCCGCCGGGCTGCCGCACACGCCGAGCAGCCCGCCCGGCATCTGACACTGATGGAGATTCCAATGCCCGCAATCACTGCAAGCATGGTGGCCGAGTTGCGCGCCAAAACCGATGCGCCCATGATGGAGTGCAAGAAGGCCCTGACCGAAGCCGATGGCGACGCGGTCCGTGCTGAAGAAATTTTGCGCGTCAAGCTGGGCAACAAAGCCAGCAAAGCCGCTTCGCGCATTGCCGCCGAAGGTGTGGTGGCTTCGGTCGTCAATGGCAGTACGGGCGCGCTGGTCGAAGTCAACTGCGAAACCGACTTCGTGACCAAGAACGACTCATTCTTGGCTTTTGTGAAAAGCTGTGCCACGTTGGTGGCCGAGCACAACCCTTCCGACGTGGCCGCGATCGCTGCGCTGCCGCTGTCCCAAGACGGTTTTGGCCCGACGGTGGAAGACGTGCGCAAGGGCCTGGTGGGCAAGATCGGCGAGAACATGTCGATTCGCCGTTTCAAGCGCTACACCGGTGGTGGTCAACTGGCCAGCTACCTGCACGGCACCCGCATTGGCGTGATGGTGGAGTTCACCGGTGACGCCGTGGCAGCCAAGGACGTGGCCATGCACGTGGCGGCCATGAAGCCCAAGTCCTTGTCGACCGCCGATGTGCCGGCCGAACTGATCGAAGTCGAACGCCGCGTGGCCGCCGAAAAGGCCGCCGAAAGCGGCAAGCCCGCCGAGATCGTGGCCAAGATGGTGGACGGTTCGGTGCAAAAGTTCTTGAAGGAAGTCAGCCTGCTGAACCAGGTCTTCGTCAAGGCTGCCGATGGCAAGCAGACCGTGGAGCAGATGCTGAAGGAAAAGGCGACTCAGGTGGCCGGCTTCACGCTCTACGTGGTGGGCGAAGGCATCGAAAAGAAGGTGGACGACTTTGCGGCCGAAGTGGCGGCCCAGGTGGCAGCGGCCAAGGCCGGCTGAGCGACGGTAAATCCGCACCAGCCCCAAGGGCGCAGCGGTGCTGCGCCCCTTACACTGCCCTAACTGTTGACGGAGTCCCTTCTGATGCCGGCGTACAAACGCATCTTGCTCAAGTTGTCTGGCGAGGCCCTGATGGGGGACGACGCCTTCGGCATCAATCGCGCCACCATCGTGCGCATGGTGCGCGAGGTGCAAGACGTCACCCGTTTGGGCTGTGAAGTGGCCGTGGTCATTGGCGGCGGCAACATCTTTCGCGGTGTCGCGGGCGGTGCGGTCGGCATGGACCGCGCCACCGCCGACTACATGGGCATGCTGGCCACGGTGATGAATTCCTTGGCTTTGGCCGACACCATGCGTCAGGAGGGCATGACCGCGCGGGTCATGTCGGCAATCAGCATCGAGCAGGTCGTCGAGCCCTACGTGCGCCCCAAGGCCCTGCAATATCTGGAAGAAGGCAAGGTGGTGGTCTTCGCGGCCGGTACCGGCAACCCCTTTTTCACCACCGACACGGCAGCGGCGCTGCGCGGCGCTGAAATCGGCGCTGAAGTGGTGCTCAAGGCGACCAAGGTGGACGGTGTCTACTCGGCGGACCCCCACAAAGACCCCACCGCGACGCGCTATGCGCGCATCACGTTTGACGAAGCCATTGCCAAGAACTTGCAAGTCATGGACGCAACGGCGTTTGCCTTGTGTCGCGATCAAAAACTGCCCATCAAGGTGTTCAGCATCTTCAAGCCCGGCGCGTTGCAACGCGTGGTGCGCGGCGAAGACGAGGGCACCCTGGTGCACGTTTGAGGAGCTTGAACGACCATGAACATTGCCGACATCAAGAAAACGGCCGAACAGAAGATGGCCAAGTCTGTTGAGGCCTTTAAGCACGAACTGCACAAGATCCGCACCGGTCGCGCCCACCCGGGCCTGCTGGACCAGGTTCAGGTCGACTATTACGGCTCGATGGTGCCGATCAGCCAAGTCGCGAACGTGAGCCTGATGGACGCCCGCACGATCAGCGTTCAGCCCTGGGAAAAGGGCATGGGTGCCAAGATCGAAAGGGCCATCCGTGAGTCCGATTTGGGTTTGAACCCTGCCGCGCAAGGTGACTTGTTGCGCGTGCCCATGCCGGCACTCACCGAAGAGCGGCGCAAAGAACTGACCAAGGTGGTTCGCAACGCCGGTGAGGACGCCAAGATCGCCGTGCGCAGCATCCGGCGTGATAGCAATGAGCAGCTCAAGAAGCTGCTCAAGGACAAGGAAGTCGGCGAAGACGACGAGCGCCGTGCCCAAGACGAAGTGCAGCGCCTGACCGACCGCACCATTGCGGAAGTGGATCGCCTGGTGCAGGGCAAGGAAGCGGAGGTCATGGCGGTTTGACCGGCCATGCCCCCAGCCACCTGATGCGCCTTGCTGGATGTCTGAGTCGCTTGTTTCTGTGCCCGCTCAGGTGACTGAGGCCACATCGGGTCGCGTCGTTCCGCGCCATGTGGCGCTGGTGATGGACGGCAATGGCCGTTGGGCCCGCAAGCGCTTCATGCCGCGTTTTTTTGGCCACAAACAAGGCGTTGACGCCTTGGTCAAGGCGGTCAACACGTTTGCCGACCGCGGTGTCGAGTACCTCACCGTGTTCGCCTTTTCGTCCGAGAACTGGAAACGCCCGACCGAGGAAGTTTCGGGCCTGATGAGCCTGGTGCTGGTCGCGGTGTCGAAGTACTTGGGCAAGATGGCCGGAGACGGGGTGCGGATTCGCATCATCGGCGACCGTTCCGCAGTGTCGGACAAGCTGCGCAAGGCCTGGGAACACGCTGAAGCCATCACCCAGCACAACCAGAAAATCACGCTGGCGGTGGCGTTCAACTACGGTGGGCGCTGGGACGTGGTGCAGGCCTGCCGTGCGGCCATCCAGCAGGGTTTGAGCGCTGATCAACTGGACGAAGGCTGGCTGTCCCGTCAAATGGCGCTGTCGTTCGCACCCGACCCTGATCTGTTCATTCGAACGGGCGGCGAGATGCGCATCAGCAACTTCTTGCTCTGGCAAGCGGCCTACTCCGAGCTGTTTTTCACCGACTGCCTTTGGCCCGATTTTGGTGCCGCCGAAATCGATGCTGCACTGACCGCCTTTGCGCAACGCGACCGTCGATTTGGTGGCATTCAGCCGTCCAGCCCGACCGGCTCTGGGGCCTAGCGCCATGCTGCGGCAGCGGATCGTGACCGCGCTTGTGTTGGTGGGTCTGCTGTTGGCGGCGCTGACCATGGCGCAGGCGTGGCCCTTTGCGCTCTTGACTCTGGCCCTGATTGCTGCGGCGGGCTGGGAGTGGGGGCGCCTGAATCAGGCCGGTGGCGCCTTGTCGTTGACCATGGGTGCGGCCTTGGCGCTGGCGGGCCTGTGGGCCTTGTCCAGCGGTTGGCAGGCACAGGCTCCCGCGGCCGTTTGGTGGAGCGCTGCCGGCTTGTGGCTGGTGGCGGGCACGGTTGCGTTGCGCAGCGGCCCCCGGCTTTGGCCGCAGCTGCCTGCTGCAGCCCGCTGGGTGGTGGGCCTGGTGGCCTTGTGGCTGGCCTGGTTGGCCATTGCCCACGCACGTGTCATCGGCATCAATTTCCTGCTGTCGATGCTGTGCCTGGTCTGGATGGCAGATGTGGCGGCCTACTTTGGCGGCCGCGCGTTTGGGCGGCGAAAACTGGCCCCTTCGATCAGCCCTGGCAAAAGCTGGGAAGGGGTCTGGTCGGGCATGCTGGGGGTGCTGGTACTGGCCGCGCTGTGGATGTGGATCGACACGCGCTTTGCCGTCGATGGCCTCAGCCTGTACAGCCGGCTGTGGCAGGCCCACGGCTGGGTGCTTGGCATTTTGAGCCTGCTGGCGCTGTGCGGGTTGAGCGTGGTGGGTGACCTGGTGGAGTCAATGGTCAAGCGCGCCGCTGGCGCCAAGGACAGCAGTGGCCTCTTGCCTGGCCATGGCGGCGTGCTCGACCGCGTCGACGCCCTGCTGCCGATGACGCCAGCGGCGATGGCGCTGGTCAGTTGGGGGACAGCCACATGACGCGTCAGCGGCTGGTGATCCTGGGTTCCACCGGTTCCGTGGGTACCAGCACCTTGGACGTGGTGGCCCGTCACCCCGAGCACTTTGAGGTGTTCGGTCTCACCGCCTTCCAGCGCGTTGACCTGCTGTTTGAGCAGTGCAAACGCTTCAAACCCGAGGTGGTGGTTTTGCCCACTGAAAGCCGGGCCGCAGAACTGCGGGCGCTGCTCGCCCAGGCTGGGCTGCGGACCCAGGTCAACGTCGGCGCCCACGCCTTGACCGAACTGGCCGCTGCACCGGCTGTCGACAGCGTCATGGCCTCGATCGTGGGGGCGGCGGGTTTGCCGGCCTGCATGGCCGCTGCCAAGGCCGGCAAACGCCTGCTGCTGGCCAACAAGGAGGCCTTGGTTGTGGGTGGTGGCCTGTTCATGCAGGCGGTGGCCCAGGGTGGCGCCACCTTGTTGCCCATTGACAGCGAACACTCGGCCATTTTTCAGTGCCTGCCCGAAGACCGCAGCACCTGGGCGCAGCGCATCGACCACATCGTGCTCACGGCCAGTGGTGGCCCGTTTCGCGACCGCGCGCCAGACACGCTGCACCAGGTCACCCCTGAACAAGCCGTGGCCCACCCCAACTGGGTGATGGGACAAAAAATCTCGGTCGACTCGGCGACCATGATGAACAAGGCCCTGGAAGTGATCGAGGCCCGTTGGCTCTTTGACCTGGCGCCCGAGAACATCCGCGTGGTGGTTCATCCGCAGAGCATCATCCACTCGATGGTGGTGTGCCGCGACGGCTCGGTGCTGGCCCAACTGGGTACACCCGATATGAAGGTGCCGATTGCCTACGGCCTGTCGTTTCCCGAGCGCATGGAGTCCGGCGCGCCGCGCCTGGATTTGCTGAACCTGACGCCGCTGAGCTTTCACGCGCCCGAACGGGCCCGCTTTCCAGGGCTCTTCCTGGCCTGGGACGCGCTGCGTGCGCCGGCCGGCACCACGGCCATCCTTAACGCCGCCAACGAAGCAGCCGTGTCGGCTTTTTTGTCGGGAACCATTGGCTTCACCGCGATTCACAGTGTCAACGCCCGCACGCTGGACCGCCTGCAACCGCGATTGGGCCCCAGCCATACGCTGGAAGATTTGCTGGAACTGGACCGCCAAGCCCGACTCGAAGCGGCTCGGCTGATTAAGGACACGCAGGCATGACCACCGTATTGGCTTTCCTGCTCACCATCGGGATCTTGATCGTCATCCACGAATACGGCCACTACCGCGTGGCGGTGGCCTGTGGCGTCAAGGTGCTGCGGTTTTCGGTGGGCTTTGGAAAGGTCCTGCTGCGCCGCCAGAACGGACCCAACGGCACCGAGTTTGTGCTTTGCGCTTTGCCCTTGGGCGGTTATGTGCGCATGCTGGACGAACGTGAAGGCGCTGTGCCAGCGGCCGAATTGAGCCAGGCCTTCAACCGGCAGCCCCTGCTCAAGCGGGCCGCCATCGTGGCCGCGGGCCCACTGGCCAACCTGTTGTTGGCGGTGCTCCTGTATGCCGCGGCCCACTGGATCGGCATCGACGAAACCAAGGCCGTGTTGGCCCCCCCAGTGGCAGGCAGTGCAGCGGACAGAGCCGGTTTGCGCGCCGGCGACTGGGTGCGCGCTGCGTCGGTCGACGGCGCGGAATGGTCGGATGTCCGTTCCATGTCCGATCTGCGTTGGCAGGTCACCCAAGGCGCTTTGTCACAGCACAGCGTGCAGTTGCAGGTCACCGACCAGGGCGGTCGTTCCCAACGCACGCTGCAACTCGACCTCAGCGGTTTCAGCTCCAAGGATGTGGACGCCGGTTTCATCAAGAAGGTCGGCCTGGGCGGGGCCTTCAGCGAGCCGGTTCTGGGTGAAGTCAAAGCCGCCGGCCCGGCAGCCCAGGCCGGCCTGCTTAGCGGCGACCGTGTGCTCTCGGTCGATGGCGTGGCGTTGCAAGACGCGCAGACCCTGCGCGAACGCATCCGCGCCGGTCTGCGTGAAGGGCAGGGTCTGAGCCAACAGTGGACCGTCGAACGCGCGGGCCTGCGCCTGGAGTTGACCGTCACGCCCCGGGTGGCGCGCGACGGCGATTTGACCGTGGGGCGAATCGACGCCGTCGTGGGCCAGTTGCCCGCCATGGTCAAGGTGCGCCACGGCTTCCTGGAAGGGCTGAGCCAAGGTGTGGTGCGCACCTGGGAGATCTCGTCGTTGACCGTGCGCATGCTGGGCCGCATGTTGATTGGCGAGGCTTCGCTGAAGAATCTGAGCGGACCCATCACCATCGCTGACTTTGCCGGCCAGTCGGTGCAACAAGGCCTGGCCTACTACCTGGGATTCCTGGCCTTGGTCAGCGTTAGCCTGGGCGTGCTGAATTTGCTGCCGCTGCCCATGCTCGATGGCGGTCACCTGATGTATTACATTTTCGAGGGCGTCACTGGGCGTCCGGTCTCCGATGCGTGGCTCATGCGGCTGCAGCGCGGGGGCATCGCGGTGCTGCTGATGATGATGTCGGTGGCGCTCTTCAACGACGTGGCCCGCCTGCTGGGCCTGCACTGAATCTCCATGCTTCCAGCCTCCCCGTTTGGTCCGCTGCGCCCTGCCGCCGCGATGGTTTTGATGGTCGCAGCCCAGACGGCGTGGTCACCGGCGCTTGCCGCCGAGCCCTTTGTCATCAAGGACATCCGGGTCGAAGGCCTGCAACGCACCGACCCCGGCACCGTCTTTGCGGCGCTGCCCTTTCGCATTGGCGACACCTACACCGACGACAAGGGCTCCACCGCGTTGCGCGCCTTGTTTGCCACGGGGCTGTTCAAGGACGTGCGCATCGAAGTCGACAAGCAGGTGGCGGTGGTCATCGTCGACGAACGCTCCATCATCGCGGCGATCAGTTTTGTCGGTCTGAAGGAGTTCGACAAAGAGCCCCTGACCAAGTCGCTGCGTGACGCCGGCATTGGCGACGGCTTGCCTTTCGACCGCGCCCTGATCGACCGAGCTGAACAGGAAATCAAGCGCCAGTACCTGGGCCGCAGCCTGTATGGCGCAGAGGTCGTGACCACGGTGACGCCGATGGAGCGCAACCGCGTCAGTGTCACCTTCACCATGAGTGAAGGCGACGCTGCGCGCATCAACGACGTGCGCATTGCCGGGGCCACCGTGTTCTCGGAAAAAACCCTGCTGGAGCTGTTCGAGCTGACCCCCAGTGGCTGGTTCACCTGGTACAGCAAGTCAGACCGTTACTCGCGCACCAAGCTCAACTCCGATCTGGAGAAGCTGCGCGCCTACTACGTCAACCGCGGCTACCTGGAATTTTCGATCGAGTCGACCCAGGTCACGATCTCGCCCGACAAACAAACCATCTCCTTGGCGATTTCCATCAAGGAAGGCCAGCCCTACACCGTGACCAGCGTGCGCCTGGAAGGCGACTACCTGGGCAAGGAAGCTGAGTTTCGGGCGCTCGTGCTCCAGCGGCCGGGCCAAGCCTATCAAGGTGATGCCATCACCGCCACCGCCAGGCGGTTTCAGGATCTCTTTGGTCTTTATGGCTACGCGTTTGCGCGTGTCGAGCCGCGACCCGACATCGACCGTGCGACAGGGCAGGTGGCGGTGGTCCTGGCTGCCGAACCGCAGCGGCGGGTTTATGTCCGGCGCATTGACGTGGCAGGCAACACCCGCACCCGCGACGAAGTGATCCGCCGGGAATTTCGGCAGCTTGAATCGGCTTGGTACGACGGCGGGCTGATCAAGTTGTCCAAAGAGCGGATCGAGCGCCTGGGCTACTTCAAAGAGATCGATGTGGAGACCAACGAAGTCCCCGGTGCGCCCGACCAGGTGGACTTGGTGGTCACGGTGACTGAAAAGCCCACCGGCAACCTGGCGGTGGGGGCGGGTTACTCCAACGCCGAGAAGCTGACCTTCAACGCGTCGATCAAACAAGACAACGCCTTTGGCTCGGGCAACAGCCTGGGCGTTGAAGTCAACACCAGCAAGTACAACCGGACCTTGGTCATCGGCACGGTGGACCCATACTGGTCGGTGGACGGTATTTCGTTGGCGGTCGACGCCTCTTACCGCACCGAACGCCCCATCAACTACCTGGGCGACTCTTACCAGTTGAAGCGACCTGGTGTTTCGGCCCGGTTTGGTGTGCCTTTTTCAGAGTACGACACGGTATTTCTGGGCTTGGGTTGGGAGCGTACAGAGTTGGGCACCTCGGTTGGCTTGCCACTGGCCTGGTTGAACTATCAGGCGCTTTATGGCAACAAGACCAACGCGATTGCAGCCACCATCGGTTGGGCGCGCGACGGGCGCGACAGTGTTTTGACACCTTCAGCCGGCCGCTACCAACGCGCCTTCTTCGAGTGGAGTTTTGCTGGCGAGGTGAAGTACCTCAAGACCAACCTGCAGTACCAGGAATACTGGCAGCTGCCCTTGCGCCTGACCCTGGGCATCAACACCGAGGTGGGCATTGGCAAGGGGCTGGGTGGCAACCCCTACCCGGTCTTCAAGAATTTCTACGGCGGTGGCCTGGGCTCGGTGCGCGGCTTCGAGCAGAGTTCCTTGGGCGTGGTCGACCCCACCGGCAGCTACATCGGCGGCGCGCGCCGTTTCAACATCAACGGTGAGCTTTACTTTCCCGTGCCCGGCACGGGTAACGACAAGTCCTTGCGCATCTTCGCGTTTGCCGATGCCGGCAACGTCTGGCGCGAAGACGAAAAGCTGACCTGGGACTCGGTTCGCAGCTCGGCCGGTTTTGGCTTGAGCTGGATCTCACCGGTGGGCCCGGTGAAGCTGAGCTGGGGCTACCCGCTGAACGTTTTGCGA
>JAYVSX010000132.1:0-8546 GCA_043774975.1 Rubrivivax sp. | reverse complement strand
TCAACCCACCACCGTCGGAGAACCGCACCCCGAAATCAACACAACCTTGCGCAGTAAATTCATGACGAAAGGTGGCGCAAAGTCATTGACACGTTCCGGCCAGCCTTGGCCCGCCGTTGTCAGCGCTGCCCGCCGGCTTGTCAGTCAGTTCGCGCTGAAAACGGGGTTTTGCAGGGCCGACTACCTACGTCCAGAGCAACAGCTACGCTGCGCCGCGCACCTACCGCGAAAGCGCCACGCGGCAATTGCTCTCAGAAGTGGGCTTCTTGCGGCGGTGAGCCAGAGATGCCTGATCACTCGCGCAAGATGATTCGCTATGGCGCGCGTTGCTTTGCCGCTCCAGGTCCACAAACTCGCGCATGGCGGAGCCAGCGGCATCCCGGACCGGTGGTTGAAGCGCCTGTACCGCGGCAATGACATTGAAACACTGGCGATATGCCTGCGGCAGCGCCCGGCTGAGGCTTGCGCCATGGCTCAACCAGGCAAGCTCAGCCCCGCAGCTTCAAGCCCGCCCAGATCGTCGGCTGCGCGGTTGCAGCTTGTCCAGTTCCGCAAACTGTTGCTTCAACAGGATCTGCAGCGTGCGAGCATGCTCAACCGGCAGCCGCAAGCAGCTGGAAGATGATTGATCGTCCCGGACCGGGCGGGTCATCACCAACGCATCGATTCCGATCTCGAACACGCCCTTGTCATGTTTCATCGACTTCAGACGCTGCACTTCGATATCAAACGGCTTCAAGCTTGTTCTCCTGCATATAAAGGTGGTTGAATTGTGGTCCTCGCGCTGGCGGCCAGATGTTGCCGCCGCGGCGGCTGAAACGTCAGGCTGGTGGGTGCCACCCCTTCGCGGCGTTTTTCAGCCCTTGCCTTGAGAGACTTGGAAAGGTCAGCATGAAGCTGGGTTATGTCATTCTTTACGTGCCCGACGTGGGCCAATCGCTGGGCTTCTTCAGCGCCGCGTTTGGGCTGGAGACTCGCTTCTTGCACGAGTCTGGCACTTACGGCGAACTGGAAAGTGGGGCCACCACACTGGCCTTTGCTTCGCATGAACTGGGCCAAATGAACATGAAGAGTGGCTATATTGCGGCCAGCGACTCCAAGGTGCCACTGGGCATGGAAATCGCCTTGGTGACGGAAGATGTGGCCAAGGCCCATGCGCGGGCACTGGCCGCGGGGGCCAGCGAGATAGCCCCAGCGGTGGTGAAGCCCTGGGGCCAAACGGTTTCCTACGTTCGGGCGCCGGATGGTTGCCTGGTAGAGATCTGCTCGCCTGTGGGCTAGTGTTTCACTTTTGCCCCAACTGCCGCGCAACGGCCGCTTTGTGGCGCACTGCGGCTACCAAGCAAAGCCAATGTCAAGACCAAAAAAATTGAAGCCAACTCCATCCATCCGCAGTTCTCAAAGTTCACCGCAGGTGGGCGTCGGCGTGCTGGTCGTGCAAGACAGGCTGGTGCTGTTCGGCAAACGCATCAGCGCGCATGGCGCTGGCACCTGGGCGGCGCCAGGCGGGCGCCTGGAGTACGGTGAAGAAATCGAAGCCTGCGCGGGCCGCGAGTTGCGCGAAGAAACGGGCCTGCTGGCTTCCAGCTTTGAGCTGGGCCCCTACAGCAACGACGTCTTTGAAGCAGCCAAGCGGCACTTCCTAACGGTGTTTGTGGTGGCCAGAGGCGTTGCAGGAAAGGCGCAGAACCTGGAACCCGACAAATGCGAAGGTTGGGCCTGGTTTCGCTGGGACGAACTGCCGGAGCCGCTGTTCAAGCCCGTCCAAACGCTGGTGTCCATAGGCTGGAGACCCGGTGGTGCGTGAAGCTGCGGTCAAGTCAGGATTCAACAGCGGCCAGCTTGGCTTGGGTATAGGCTTGGGCTGGGTCTTGGGCCTGGCCATGCTGTTGCTTTCGCAACTTGTGCATGGTGCAAGTGCCGTGCACAAGTGCGTCATCAACGGCAACGTCACCTTTCAAAGTGGCCCGTGCCCGGCAGACAAGCCATCGCGCCATCCCACCGTCGATGAACTGAACGCCCAGCGAAAAAAGCGCCTGGCCGAAGCTGCTTTGTTGGCTGCTTCTGCGCCGCCGGCTTCACCGGCACCTTTACAAAACGGTTCCCAGACGGGTTCACAGACCGGTTCACAGGCGGGCTCACAGGCAGGCTCAAGGCCAGCTGAACCGCGTTCGTCAAACCCACCTTCTCAAGCCCCTGGTTTCCGTTGTGATGGCCGCCAGCACTGCACACAGATGCGCTCATGCAGCGAAGCGAAGTATTTCTTGGCCAACTGTCCGGGTGTCAAGATGGACGGCGACGGTGATGGCGTTCCGTGTGAGCAGCAATGGTGCACCGGTCCACTGGCCAGGTAGCAGCGAAGCCCGAGCCATGGCGCAAACTGAAATACCAGCCGCGTAACCACGCAGGTCAAACGTCAGGCTCCTACCGCCGCAAGCTCAACGGCGGCTGCCGCCAACACGACGGTGGCGACTGCCCTGGCTGGGTGTTCAGAACGCAGCGGCGTAGCGTTTGAGCTCCCACGGGCTCACGTGGCGGGCGTATTCGGTGCACTCGGCGCGCTTGAGGCGCAGGAACTCTGCCGTCAGCACGGGGCCCAGGGCATCGCAGACCACGGGGTCGGCTTGCAGGGCGTCCAGTGCGGCGTCCAGTGACTGTGGCAGCAGGGCGATGCCGGCCGGGCGGATGCGGGCCAGCGGCCATTCAAACAGGTCGTCTGTGCAGGCGGGCCCGGGGTCGAGTTGGCGGTCGATGCCGTCCAGGCGGGCGGCCACCAACGCGGCGGTGGCCAGGTAGGGGTTGGCGCTGGCGTCGGGCACACGCCATTCAAAGCGGCCGGGCAGGGTGCGAACCATCGCGGTGCGGTTGTTGGGGCCATGGGCCACGTAGGCGGGGCCTAGGTGGTGCCGCTGAGCGACTGGCCCACGGTCAGCCGCTTGTAGGAATTGACCGTGGGCGCGGCCAGTGCGCACAGCGCGCTGGCGTGGTGCAGCACCCCGGCGATGAACTGGCGGCCCAGAGTCGACAGATCGCCTTCACCCGCACCGGGGTTGAACAGGCAGGTGTCGCCGGCCCACAAGGACACATGAAAGTGCAGGCCGCTGCCGGGCTGGTTGGCAAACGGCTTGGGCATCATCGAAAAGACGATGCCGCGTGCTTCGGCCAGCGCGTGGGCGGCCATCTTGAAGAGCATCACGCGATCGGCGCTGAGCAGGGCTTCGCCGTAAGCAAAGTTCACCTCACATTGGCCGTGGGCGTCCTCGTGGTCGACTTGCAGCACGTCCAGCCCCAGGGTTTGCAAGGTTTGCTGCAACTCGTGCAAGAAGCCCAGTTGGCGTGGCAGTGACTTCAGGTCGTAAGACGGTTTGTCCAGGCGGTCGTGGTCGGCGGCGGGCAGCCACTGGTTTTGGGGTCCGCGTTGGAGCAAGAAAAACTCGGGCTCGATGCCGGTGCGCAGGCTCCAGCCACGCGAGTGCAAGCGCGCCAAGGCGCGGTGCAGCACCTGACGCGGGCAGGCTTCAAAGGGCTGGCCGTCGACAAACCCGTCGCGACGATGCGGGCCACGCCGGGCAGCCAAGGCAAAGCCTGTGCGGTGCCGGCACAGCCGCGCGCGTAGTACTCAACGCGTGGGCCGGTGCGGGGCAGCGCAGTGCCCCAGATCGACGGGCCGGCAAAACCGGCGCCCAGGCGCAGCACATCACCCAGGTACTGCAGCGGCACCAGCTTGCCTTTGGCACAGCCGTGCACGTCGGTGAACTGCACCAACAGGCTGTGCACGCCGGCTTGCTACAGCGTCTGCTTCAGGGCATCAGGCAAGTCGGGTGTTGCCTGGTTCATGCGGTGGTGGTCAAGGCTTCACGCAAGATGCCCAGTGCTTCGTCAAACAGCGCGTCTGAAATGGTCAGCGGGAACAAGAAGCGCAGTGCGTTGGCGTTGACGCCGCAGCTCAGCAGGATCAGGTGGCGATGCAGTGCCGCGGCTTGCACGCGCTTGGTGAAGTTGGCGTCGGGTTCGCCGCTGTCTTTGGCGTTGAATTCCACCGCCACCATGGCGCCCAGGCCGCGCACGTCGGCGATTTGCGGCACGCGGGGGCGCAGTGCGTTGAGCTCAGCCTTGAGCCGGTCGCCCAAAAGGGCGCCACGCTCGGGCAGTTTTTCTTCGGCCATGATGTCGATGACCGCATGCGCCGCCGCAATGGCCAGGGGGTTGCCGGCATAGGTGCCGCCCAAGCCGCCAGCGGCGGGGGCATCCATGATGTGTGCACGGCCGGTGACGGCAGACAAGGGCATGCCGGCTGCCAGGCTCTTGGCGCTGATGATGATGTCGGGCACCACCGCAAAGTGTTCCATGGCGTACAGCTTGCCGGTGCGGCCAAAGCCGGTTTGCACCTCGTCGGCAATCAGCAGAATACCGTGTTCGTCGCACAGCTGGCGCAGCCACTGCACGGCTTCAGCCTGAATGACGTTGAAGCCGCCTTCGCCTTGCACCGGCTCGAAGATGATGGCCGCCACGCGGCTGGGTTCGATGTCGGCCTTGAACAGGAGGTGGATGGCCTTTTTCACCTCGGCCAGGCTGGCGCAGTGGCAAGGGAAGGGCGCGTGGTAAATCTCGGCCGGGAAGGGGCCAAAGCCGGCCTTGTAGGGCTGCACTTTGCCGGTCAGCGCCACGGCCATCATGCTGCGGCCATGAAAGGCGCCGCCAAAGGCGATGACGCCCGCGCGCTTGGTGTAGGACCGTGCGATCTTGATGCTGTTTTCAATCGCTTCGGCGCCGGTCGAGAAAAACGCGGTCTTCTTGGCGTGGCTGCCGGGGGTCAGCTGGTTGAGCTTTTCAGCCAGGCTGACATAACTTTCATACGGCACCACCTGGTAGCAGGTGTGGGTGAAGCGTTCCACCTGCTCGTGCAAGGCGGCCTTGACCTTGGGGTGGCCGTGGCCCACGTTCATCACTGCAATGCCGCCGGCAAAGTCGATGAAGCGGCGGCCCTCCACGTCCCACAGCTCGGCGCCTTCCGCGCGGGCAGCAAAAAAGGGCGCCATGACGCCCACACCGCGTGGCGTGGCTGCGGCCTTGCGGGCCAGGATCTGTTCGTTCAGCGAGTGGTTCATGACGGTTCTCCTTCGATGCGAATCCAGGTCGTCTTCAGTTCGGTGTATTTGTCAAAAGCATGCAGGCTCTTGTCGCAGCCGTTGCCACTTTGTTTGAAGCCACCAAAGGGCACGGTGATGTCGTCTTCATCGTATTGGTTGACGTGCACGGTGCCAGCACGCAGTGCACGGGCCACGCGGTGGGCGCGGTTGATGTTGTCGCTCCACACGCTGGCTTGCAGACCGTAGCTGCTGTTGTTGGCCAGCTGCACGGCTTCTGACTCGGTCTTGAAGCGGATGATGCTCATCACCGGGCCGAAGATTTCTTCGCGGGCGATCTTCATGCGGTTGCTGACGCCGTCAAACACCGTGGGCTCTGCCCAGGCAGTGCAGCGCGGCCGGCACCACCTCGGTGGCACTGTCCAGGAAGCTCACGCCGCAGCTTTTGAGCTTGCGGATGTATCCGGGCTTGAAGTCCAGGTCCCAGGCGTTGTCAGGCATGGGCGTGCTGCTCAGCGCGGCCTTGACCTTGTTGACGTTGATGCCCGCAGTAGTGAAGCCACAGAGCCAGTTCACCATGTGCTTGGTGCCAGGGTCCATGCGGACCAGCTGCGCTTGCACGGCCGGGTCCATGAACTTCAGGTTGGGCAGCTGGCTTTTGTCCAGCTTGCGCACCAGACCGCCGTCGATCTGCAGCTTGGCCCAGTTGGAACTGGGCATCACGATGTCGTAACCCGTTTTGCCGGCCACCAGCTTGGCGTGCACGATTTCGTTGTTGTCGAAGTTGTCGTAGCGTACCCGGATGCCGGTTTCTTTCTCGAAGTTGCGGATGGTGTCTTCGGCGATGTAGTCGGACCAGTTGTAGATGTTGAACACCTTTTCTTCCTGCTGCGCCACCGCAAAGGTGGCGCTGATGGCAAGTCCAAGGGCGCAGACAAGGGCCTTGGGGTTCATGGCGGAAAGCTCCAGTGCAAAGTAGCTGGTGGGGATGAGAGATATCAGCAGGCAAGTCTAGGCAAAGGGCCGCGTGCGGCCATCAGGGGAAGCGCTCAGGCGCTTCACTTCAACCAGCCGTTGCGCTGGGCATCGGCCAGCGTCAGGTCCAGACAGCGGCGGATCAGGGTCATCATTTCGTCGATCTGGGCCCGGGTGATGACCAGCGGCGGCGCGATGATCATGCGGTCGCCCACGGCGCGCATGATCAATCCGTTGGCAAAGCAGTGGCCGCGGCAGACCATGCCGATTTCCACGTCGTCGGCAAAAGGTGCGCCGGTGCCCTTGTCTTTGACCAGCAGCAGCGCAGCCATCAGACCGGTGGTCTGGGTGTGGCCCACCAAGGGGTGGTCGACCAGCGCGGCGTAAGCCTGGGCCAGGTAGGGGCCGACGTTGTTGCGCACGTGGTCGACCAACTTGAGTTCGCGAATCAACTGGATGTTGGCCAGCGCCACCGCACAGGCAACCGGGTGGCCGCTGTAGGTGTAGCCGTGGTTGAACTCGCCGCCTTGCTCGATCAGCACGCGGGCCACGCGGTCGCCCACCATCAGGCCGCCGAGTGGGATGTAGCCGCTGGTCACGCCTTTGGCAAAGGTCATCAGGTCGGGTTTGTAGCCAAAGGTCTCGCAGCCAAACCACTGGCCGGTGCGGCCAAAGCCGCAGATGACTTCGTCGCTGACCAGCAGCACGCCGTACTTGTCGCAGATGCGCTGAACCTCCGGCCAGTAGGTGCTGGGCGGAATGATCACGCCGCCCGCACCCTGGATGGGCTCGCCAATGAAGGCCGCCACCTTGTCAGCACCGATGGCCAGGATGCGCTCTTCCAGCCAGCCCGCGGCTTGCAGGCCAAAGGCTTCAGGCGTCAGCCCCTGTGGGCGGCCATGCAGCCACCAGTACGGCTGTTCAATGTGTTCGATGCCGGGGATGGGCAAGCCACCTTGGGCGTGCATGCCCGCCATGCCGCCCAGCGAGGCCCCGGCCATGGTGCTGCCGTGGTAAGCGTTGTGGCGGCTGATGATGACCTGGCGCTGCGGCTGGCCCAGCACGTCCCAGTAGCGGCGCACCATGCGCACCATGGTGTCGTTGCCTTCGGAGCCGCTGCCGCTGAAGAACACATGCTTGAACTGCGGCGGCGTCACTTCAGACAGCAGCTCGGCCAGTTCGATGGCGGGCACGGTGGCGGTCTGAAAAAACGCGTTGTAGAACGGCAGCTCTTTCAACTGGCGCGTGGCGGCGTCCACCAGCGCTTGCTGGCCGTAGCCGACGTTGACGCACCACAGGCCGCTCATGGCGTCCAGGATCTTGTGGCCTTCGCTGTCCCACAGGTAGATGTTTTCAGCGCGCTGGATGATGCGCGAGCCTTTGCGCGCCAGGCCCTGGAAGTCGGTGAAGGGGTGCAGGAAGTGCGCGCTGTCGGCGGCTTGCAAGTCGGCGGTGGAACGCTTTGGCTTCAGGACGGCATTCATGGTGGTGACCTCAATCAATCGGGTGGACTGCGGATTCAAACGAGCGCGCGGTGGGCATCAGGTGTGCAGCTTCAAACATGCAGCCTCAAACATGCAGCAGCAGGTGCTCGCGCTCCCACGGTGAAATCACCTTCATGAACTCGGCGTATTCGATTTCCTTGACCTCGGTGTAGACGGTGATGAAGTCCTTGCCCAGTACCTCGGCCAGGTCGGCTTCGTCGCGCAACAGCGTCAGCGCTTCGCCCAGGCTGCGTGGCAACTGGAAGTCGCCCAGGTAGGCGTCGCCCTTGCACTCGGGCGCGGGTTCGATCTTGTTCATCATGCCCAGATAACCGCAGGCCAACGTGGCGGCCAAGGCCACGTAGGGGTTGGCGTCGGCACCGATGACGCGGTTTTCGACGCGGCGCGCGGCGGCGCTGGCCAGCGGGCTGCGAATGCCCACGGTGCGGTTGTCGGTGCCCCACTGGATGTTGATTGGCGCGGCGTTGCTGCGCACCAGGCGGCGGTAGCTGTTCACATAAGGTGCAAACAGCGCCATCGCGGCGGGAATGTATTTCTGCAGACCGCCGATGTACCAGTGGAATTCCCGGCTGGCCGTGAAGTCGGGGTTGCTGAAGATGTTCAGCCCGGTGGCCTTGCTGACAATGCTTTGGTGGATGTGCATGGCGCTGCCGGGTTCACCAGCAATTGGCTTGGCCATGAAGGTGGCAAACATGTCGTGGCGCAGCGCCGCTTCGCGCACCGTGCGCTTGAACAAGAAGACTTCGTCGGCCAGGCCCAGCGGGTGGGCGTGGAAGAAGTTGATCTCCATCTGGCCGGCACCCACCTCGTGGATCAGGGTGTCGACGTTGAGCTCCATTTTTTCGCAGTAGTCGTAGACGTCTTCGAACAAGGGGTCGAACTCGTTCACCGCGTCAATGCTGTAGGCCTGGCGCGAGGTTTCACTGCGGCCGCTGCGGCCCACCGGCGGCTTCAAGGGCACGTCGGGGTCGGTGTTGCG
>JAYVSX010000131.1:0-21556 GCA_043774975.1 Rubrivivax sp. | reverse complement strand
CCACGGCAAGCTGGGCTTCACTGCGCCGCTGAGCGCCATCACCGCCGCGGTGGTGGGCGTGATCCTGAACCTGGCGCTGTTTTTTGCGTATCACGTGCTGTGGCCGCGCGGCTTTGCGGGGACCTTTGACGCCGTGTCCGCCGTCATCACGGTGGCCGCTGCCGTGGCGCTGTTTCGCTTCAAGCTGGGCGTGCTGCCGCTGTTGACGGCCTGCGCTGGGGTTGGGCTTGTCGTTCACCTTGTCCGTTAGTTTTAACCGTTTAATTTGTCCGTTAGAAAGTTTGATCATGTCCCACATCACCGCCCCAGAACTGGCCCTTTGGCAAGCCCAGGCCTTTGACTTTCAGTTGCTGGACGTCCGGCGCGCCGGCCTGCGTCAACAGCAGGGCTTGCAGATCACCGGCGCACGCTGGCTGGACCCCGCCGCCTGGCTGGACTGGAAAGACAACATTGGCGCGTTGACCCCCGTGGTGGTGTACTGCGCCAAGGGCCACGAAATCGGCCAGGGCCTGACCGCCACGCTGCGGGCCCTGGGCGTGGACGCCCGCTACCTGGTGGACGGTTTTCAAGGCTGGCAAGAACAGGGCCGAGCGCTGGAAGCCCTGCCCCCCAACGTCAGCGCCCACGCCAATGCACCCTGAAGCCAGCACGTTTTTTCACACGTTGCAGCCGACGGCTTTCAGCCGCCCACGCTTTTAGCCGCAAGCTCCTGGTGTGGCCGCGGCTGGCACCGCCAGCAAGCCCGTCGGCACCAAAAGCACTGCGCCCGCCGCGTCACGCAGCGTGACATCCACGTTGGCCGCGCCTGCCGGGCACACAACCCAGCACACCGCCCACGTCATCGGCGCAGATGGAAGCCGGCACGGCACCGAAGGCCGCCAGGCCGTTGGTTTCACCAGTGCCGGTGCCACCCACGCCAGGGCCGCAGCCCGACAGCCAGGACGCCAGGAGCAAGGCCCCGATCAAGCCCAACCGTGACCGGTTGGGGTGCGGGATCTGCCGCTGCAGGGGGTGGGGCATTCAGATCTCCCGCTCGCTGAAAAAGTACACGCCAAATCGAGCGCGGTGTTGACGTTGGTCGGGCCGGGCCTGTGCTGCGTCGGCATCAAAACGCTGCTGGGCTTCACCCATCACGGCTGCATAGGCTTGTTTCCACGCTTGCAGCGAGACCTGGCGCAAGCGGTCGGCGCCGGCAACCAACTGGCCGTGTACGAGCAAGCCAGCGACGGCCGCGCGGTGGCGCGCGCCAGCCTGGTGCTGCCCACCGACGGCGCCAACAGCATCAACACCGACGGCATGGTGCTCAGCGCCGACCAGCGCGCACTGACGGTCATCCACAAGTTTGCGCTGGCCCATGGCAGCGTCAGCTACCGCGGCACCGGCTCGGTGGACGGCCACCTGGGCTGGGACCCGCAACGCAAGTCCTACCGCCTGAGCGAGCACAACGGCGACCTGCGTGTGCTGTCCTTCACCGGCAGCTTCGGTTGGTTCAACCTTCAAGACGCGCAGACCGTGGCGCCTTCGCCGGCCAAGTTGACCGCGCTGCGCGAGCGCAGCAGCGACCAGACCTTGCAGGCCGTGGCCAGCTTGCCCAATGCGGCGCGGCCCGCGCACATTGGCAAAACAGGTGAGCAGGTCTACGCGGTGCGCTTTTTGGGTGACCGCGCGTATGTGGTGACCTTTCGCCGCACCGACCCGCTGTATGTGCTGGACTTGTCCAAACCCACCGACCCCAAAACGGTGGGCGAACTGGAAGTCGCTGGCTTTTCGGACTACCTGTTCCCGCTGCCCAACAACCTGCTCTTGGGCGTGGGCCGCGACGCCAACAGCAACGGTTTGGTCAACGGCCTGAAGGTGGCCTTGCCGGTGACGCTGGCCAGCACACCTTATGCCAACTGGCAGCACGGTTTGCAAAAGTTCGAGGTCGACACCAGCGCCCGCACGTTGCGCGCGGTGGGCCTGGCCGGGCCGGTGGTCAACACGGCGCAAGCCTCGCTGTGGCTGGAGCGCAGCGTGCAGATGGGTGACACCCTGTACTACCTGAACAACGGGGCGCTCACCGGCTACGGTTGGTAGCGCACAGCCACCCAGGGTGGCCAAGACCAGACACCTTGGCAGCACCGGAGCAGTAGTTCAAAATGCGCCCGATGAAACCGCACACCACCACCAAACAGCGGGTACTGGTCGTCGGGGCCACGGGCGCGCTGGGGCGAGCGGTGGTGCAACTGCTGCGCGCGCGTGGCGTGGCCGTGCGGGCGCTCAACCGCCACCCCGAGCAGGCCGCCGACCTGGCGGCCCTGGGTGCGGAAGTGGTGGCCGGCGACCTCACCGACCCGGCTTCGCTGCAGCGCGCATGCGCCGGCACACAGCGTGTGCTTGCCGCTGCACACGGCATTCTGGGCCGCGGCCGCTGGCGCAGCGAAGCGGTGGACGACCGCGGACACCATGCACTGATCGACGCAGCGCGCGCCGCTGGCGTGCAACGCTTTGTCTACACCTCGGCCATGGGCGCCAGGGCCGACCACCCGATCGACTTCTTTCGCACCAAGCACCGTGTTGAGCAGGTCGTGCTGGCCAGCGGTCTCGACGCCGTGGTGCTGCGCCCCAGCTCATTCATGGAACAACATGTCCACCTCTTCAACGGCAAGGCCGTGCTGGACAAGGGCAAAGCCAGCCTCATCGGCCCTGGCACCAAGAAGCGCAACTTCGTCTGTGCCGCCGACGTGGCCCAGTTTGCAGTGCGCTCGCTGCTGGAAGACCCGCCGCCTTTTCGCCAGCTGGACATCGGCGGCCCAGACAACGTGAGCAACACCGAGGTGGCCGCGCTTTACGCCCAGCTGGCCGGCGTACCTGCGCGCGCGTCGCACCTGCCTGCGGCACTGGCGCGTTTCATCGGCGCGCTGGCCGCGCCGCTGCACCCCGGCATGAGCCGCATCATGAAGCTGATGAGCCTGCCCGACGACGCGTTTTCCGAACGCTTTGACGGTGCCGCGCAACTGACCAGCACCTACGGCGTGCCACTCACCAGCGTGACGCAGTTTGTGCGCCAACAGGTGCAGGCATCCAAGACAGGGCGCCCTGCTTGATGCGCGGCCAGGTCGCGCGCAACCCCGTCTTTGCACGCGCGCCCTGCGCCTGCCCCTGGTGTCTGTGGTGACGATGGGCATGCCATGCGCGCTGCGGCGTGCAGACGCTGCGCAGCGCCGAGGCCTACCCTGCGGGTGAACTGAAGTCAGGGTCGATGGGGTGGTAGTTTCTGCGGGCAAACTCGGGTCCGGCTCCGTGCCTGCCCTGTGTCCCCCACCAGAAAGAACCCCCCATGCCCCAAACCACCATCCTCTACCCCGTCGTGGCCATGCTTTTGCTGGTGGCTGTGGTCATGGCGCTGATGCTGCGCGAGCGCATTGCCGAGATGAAAACCCGAAGCATCCACCCGCAAAAGGTGGCCAGCAGCTCGCAAATGAGCGCGGTGCTGCAAAACACCCGCGCCGCCGACAACTACAAGAACCTGTTTGAGTTTCCGGTCTTCTTCTACGTGCTGTGCCTGGCGCTGCTGGCCACACAAATGGTGAGCGCGGGCTTTGTCTGGGCGGCCTGGGCTTTTGTGGCGCTGCGCCTGTGGCACAGCTTCATCCACCTGGGCTACAACAAGGTGATGCACCGCTTCCAGGTGTTCATCGCCAGCTCGGTGTTGTTGCTGGGCATGTGGCTGGTGTTTGCCTACCTGCTGGTCACCAAAGGCTGAATCGCAGGCCGCGTTGCAGCAGCCCCGCTCAGGCCCAGACCACCGGCCCCGGCGCGTCGTACCAGGCGGCCACCGCACCCGCCACGTTGGCTTCGATGCGGCTGCGCTTGATCTTCATGGTCGGCGTCAGCGCGCCGTTGGCCATGGTCCAGGGCTGGGCGGCAACCACGATGAACTGCAGCTGTTCGTGGCTGGCCAACGTGGTGTTGACCTGGGCCAGCAGGGCGCCCAATTCGCTTTGCACCTGCGCGCGCAAGCCTGCGTCGCCCAGGCGAGGCCGCAGGTTTTCATCCAGCATCACCATCGCGTGCGCGGCCGGTTGACCCGAGCCGGACACCATCGCCATCTCAACCATCGGGTGGGCTTGCAGGCGGCCTTCGATGGGCGCCGGGGCCACGTATTTGCCCTTGGCGGTTTTGAAGAGTTCTTTCTTGCGGCCGGTCAACTGCAGCAGCCCTTGTTCGTCATAACGGCCCAGGTCACCGGTGTGGAAAAAGCCGTCTTCGGTGAAGCTTTCAGCGGTCAGCTCAGGGGCCTTGTAGTAGCCCGTCATACAGCCCGGTGACTTGACCAAAATCTCGCCATCTTCGGCAATGCGGGTCAGCACCCCCGGGTTGGGGCGGCCCACGCGGCCCGGGGCATGGGCCTGGCGCGATGAGGTGTGCGAGTAGGCGAAGTCCTCGGTCATCGCGTAGCCGTCGTACAGCGCCAGCCCCAGGCGGCTGTACCAGGTCATCAAGGCCGGCGGCATGGGCGCCGAGCCCGTACCCGCCCGCACCACCGCGTCCAGTCCCAGGCTGGCCAGCACCTGCTGGCCCGCCGCAGCGGCGCTGGCGGGGTTGTCCAACAGCGCGTCCAACTGTGCCGCCGGCAAACGCGCCAGCACGCCTTGCTGGAACTTGCTCCACAACCGCGGCACCGACACAAACACCGTCGGGCGGGCGCGCTTCAAGTCCTCCATGAAAGTGGCCAGCGATTCGGTGAAGTACAGCTGCACACGGCCGCTCATCAGCGCCGAGCACTGGATCCAGGCGCGTTCAAAACAGTGGGCCAGGGGCAGGTAGGACAGGCTGCGGTGCGGCAGCAGTTGCCCGCCGTCGAGCTGCACGCCCCAGTCGCAGATGCCTTGCGTGGCCTGGGTGACCGCGCCAAAGTTCTGCATCACGCCCTTGGGCTGGCCGGTGGAACCCGAGGTGTAGAGCAGCATCGCCAGGTCACTGGCGCTGCGTGCCGGCCGCCCCGCCATGGGGGCCGTGCGCGCCACGATGTCGTCCCACGTTTCGAAAGGGCTGGCCGGCGCCAGCGGCAACGCGATGCAACGCATGCCAGCCGAAACGGCCGCCTGCTGCGTGGCCCAGTCGTCGAGCTTGCCTACAAACAGCACCCGCGCTTCGCAGTGCTGCAGCACATAACGCACGTTGTCTGCGGTTTCAGTGGGGAAGTTGGGCAGCTGCAAGCACCGCAGCGTCAACTTGCCCCAGTATTCCAGCGTGCACCGCTTTGACGCACGCGGACTATCCCAGGGAGAAGTCCGCGTGGCCGTCAGGCGCATGCAACGCGCGAAAGCCCGGCTCGGTGGCGCGGCTGCCAAATTCGGGGATGTTGGGCACACCGTTGGGTGTGGTCTCGGCGCGCACCTGATCCAGCGCGCCCACGGATGGCAGGACCACCGCAAACAGATCAGGCCGCTCGTTCATGGCCATGCCCACCAAAATGCCGCCCGCGCTGCCACCCCAGATGGCCAGCCGTGAAGGCCGGGTCCAGCTTTCCAGGTCCAGCAGCAGGCCCGGCACGTCCGAGCGCACGCCCTATCCCAGCGTGAAGGCGCCCAGCATCTGGTAGCGCGGCGCGCAGTTGGGCCAGCGGGCTGTGGTACGCACGGAACTCCGGCGAGACACCGTCGATCACCTGGGCCAGCACGCGGCCGTCAGGCCGCACGTCGATGAAGGCGAACTCCGTGGCCGGGATGTTGACCTCGCCGGCCAAGCCCGCCGTCAACACCGTGCGGATGCTGGACTCGGGCCCGCCCGGCTTCATCACCACCGCGCTGCTGCGCTGGTTTTTGTCGGTGCTGGGCATGCCCTTCTTCAACAGCTGCATGCGGTGGAAGAAGATCTGCTGGCCATCGGGCGTCCAGCTGACGGCACCAAACTGCGCGCGCGTTATGTCCGGCCCCAACTGGCGGCCGGTGCGGGTGTCCAGGATGCGCATCGCGGCGTCTTCGCTGCCACCGGCGGACACACCCACCGCCACCCGCTTGCCGTCAGGCGAAGGCGCGTAGTAGTTGATCGCGTGCGACTTGCCGGTCTTCTTTTTCAGCAGCTCGGGGTCAAACAGCAGCTGGTCCTGGCCTTGCAGACCGCGCCGCACATACAGCTTGAACTGGTCTTCCTTGGCGCCCCGGCGCTGGAAGAACAGCACGTCACCGGGCAGTCGGGTGGTGTCAAACACGCGGGCCGAGGCCGACGCGTCCAGGCGGCCCAGCTGGGCCCGCAGTTCAGCACGGCCGCCGATGCGGGCGATGGTGCTGTGGGCGTGCTGGCTGTGGCTGGGTCCTACAGGCGCAGGTTCTACAAGCGCAGGCCGCTGCCAAACAGGCCGATCACACCGATCACGATCAGATAAATGGCCACGATGTAGTTCAACAATCGTGGCACCACGAGGATCAGGATGCCGGCCAACAACGAGATCAGAGGGGTCAGGCCCAGGTGCAGGTTCATGGAGACTTTCTTGCCCGGTGACGGGCTGTTAACAACAGGGCCAGCGCCAATGAGGCCAGCGCAAAGCTACCAGGTTCAGGCACCTCTGTGGCCGCCGCGTGCACGGCGTCCGCGGCGATCGGCAGCCCCAGGTCGCGCAGCACCGCCAGGTCCAGCGCCGAGATCGCGTAGCGCGAGCCCCGCACGAAGTACAGGCCATTCATCAAATCGGCCTGCAATTCGGCCCCCGCCAGTGGCCCCCAGTTGCCCAGGTGGCCGTACAGACCCTGGGTCAGCGGCACCGGCGCACCGTAGAGGCCGACCGCATGCGCCCCGCCAAAGGTCAGGTTGCCCCCGGGCAGGGTCAGCTCATCGACCAACGCGTCGAAGGTGGACAGGTAGTCACCCGGAAGGGCGCCGGTCATGCCGTCACGCCAACCGTTGAAGCCGAAAGCATGTCCAAACTCGTGCAGGAAAACAGAGTAGGCGTCGGTGCGGTCGTGCGGCACGGCGTGCAGACGCTGCAGCGGGTCGGGGTCGAACCAGAGTTCGTGCTGCAAGTAGCCGCTGCTGCCCAGGGTGATCTCGACGTCAAACGCGTCGCCATTGGGATCGATGCCAGTCGCCATCTCGTAGGCAGCGCCTTGTTCAAACAGTCGCAGGCCGGCGGCCGTGACACCCACCTGGCTGGAGACGATGCTGCGGCCGGTGGCCGTGGCGATGGGCGCGAAGTTGATCTGAACGCTGATGTTGGGCGCGGTGGTGGTGGGCGCGGTGGTGGTGGGCGAAGTGGCCGTGGACGGGGGCAACAGGAAGTGCGACATCCAATCCATTCCTGCTGCTGACGCCACCCGCTGGATGTCAGCGTATTGGTTCGCGTACAGCCCCAACGGGTCACCAAAGTGCACCTCAATGCCAGCCTGCACGGCCAGCGGTGTCAGAGCCCATGCGCTGGCGCCCAACAGCAATCGGCGAAAACGGGGTATGCGCATGGTGGTCGGTTTCTGCAGGCGCCGGTAACGCACGGGCTGCGCCATCTTGGAACGCAGCTGGGCGGCTGTCTGTTCGCCACCGCACTTACCGTTGCGGCCTGCCCGGGCCGATGGCGGACGATCGGTTTCGCCGCAGCCGCACAGCTGCGGCACCGGCCGCGGCCAGCGGCTGCCCCGGCGATCAGTCGACCATGCGACCAGGTTTACATGGGCGGCCGGCCATCAAGCGGTGCGGCTTTACTGGTATCCGACGCCCATCACGTAATTGCGCAGCAGCGTTTCTTCCTGGTTGCCCGCAGCCAGCAGCGCCCGCAGGCCGTCGCGCGCATTGACCACGCCCAGCAGCGTCTTGTCCGCGTCCACCAGCAACAGGTGAATGAGGCCGCGCTCGTGCATCAGGGCCAGCACCTCTGACAGCGACTCCTCTGGCGAGCATGCGGCAAACCCCGGCGTCATGACCTCACCGGCGCGGGTGGTGAAGAAGGACGCCTGGCCCAGGCCCAGATGCCTGACCAGCAGGGTCTCGGTGATGGTGCCCAGCGGTGCGCCCGCCGCGTCACACACCACGACGACGCTGACTTGAGCGCTGGACAACAGCGCGGCCACTTCCACCAGCAGGCTGTCGATGCCCACCACCAGCAAGCGCGACCTGGCCACGGCTTCGATGGCGCGCACCTGCAGCGGCGCCAGCGCTCGCGCTTCGGCTTGTGCCACCGGCGCGCTCTCGGCGTGACCCGCCGCTGCGGTGTCAGGGCGCAGCGGGCTCAAATCAACTCCTCCACCGTCAGCGCACGGAGGTGCACGGCCTTGTCGGCTTGGGCCTGCGTCGGCAGGCCAATCATCACCCAGCCCACGGGCTTGAAGACACCAAACGAGGTGGGCACCTGCTCAACGGAGGCCAGCTCGCTCACGGCGCGGCGCTCGGCAGGGGTTGCATGGTCGGAGTGGTGTGATGCATCGGATCGTCCGTTCTTCAGATGGGGCGCGGTGGGCCCAGGCAACAGGGGGTCGTGGTGGCGCCGCATTTCGCAGCCGGCACCCCAACCGCAGTCGCATCGTGCGTTTGAGAGCCGAGTGGGTCTGTTCGCTGCGCCACAGACTGCAAGCGGCAACACCGCTACAAGCTGGCACTCGACAAGCCCTGCGTCAAAGCCAGGTAACGGTAATGGTCCATGCAGTCCACGCCCATCAGCCCCCACCAGTGAAAGGGAACCCCATGCGCACGCCATTCACCGCCGTCGCCCTCGGTCTTGCCATCAGCATGCTGGTGGCCTGCGACAGAAAGCCCTCGACACCACCGGCACCGACGGTCAGCCTGGTGCCGATCGAGTCCCGTTCCCCCGCTTCAGGGACACCGGACCCTTCGCTGCCACCGGCCGACACCGTGGTCACGCCCGCTGCGCAGGCCAAGCCCGACGCCGCTGGCGGACGCACCAACCGTTCGATGAGCGGCTTCCAGGAATCAACCGCCATGCCCATGCCCGGGCAGAACAACGACCATTCGGCACCGCTGGCGCCCCCCAGGCCCGCCAGCGGCGCGACGTCGCCGCCCCGGGTGGGCAGTTGAGCTGCAGTGCGACGGTGTGGGCTGCACAAGGCGAGCTGACGCCCTTTCACGACGCGGTGGCGGGCACCTTGGGACTGGGCAACAGGCGTTCGGTTTTCTGCAGCACGACCTGGTAACACTCACAACTGTCGCGCTGCAGTGCCGCCTGGGCCATCTGTGCGGTGCCTGACACAGGGTCGGCGCCCACGAAGCCCAACGGACACCGTGACCGTTCGTTGACGAACAGACGCGGTGCCGGCCCGACCGTAGAACCCAGAATCCGCGCGGGGGCTCCCCGCCCGAGCCGGACCACCCCGCTCAACCCCGGTTCAACCCCGGTTCAACCCCTTCAACCCCAGGACACACCACCATGTCACGCACCCACCAGATCCCCCGCCCCGACCTTGCCAAACCGAGGGCCGCCAACGCGCAGGCCGACTCGACGCCGATGGTGCTTGACCTGGAAGCCCTGGAGAACGTGCGCCGCGGTGTCGGCGAGCACGAGGCCGCCGAGGACAAGAGCCCTTGGCGCCAGGAGATCGTGGCTCTGTTGAACGGCGCGCTGGCCACCGAGCTGGTGTGCGTCTTGCGCTATCGACGTCACCACTTCACGGCCGACGGCATGGCGGCGCCGAAGATTGCCGAAGAGTTTCTGGTCCACGCCAACGAAGAACTCGCCCATGCCGACCGGCTGGCGCGACGCATCGTGCAGCTGGGCGGCAAGCCCGACTTTGCACCCGATACGCTGCTGCAGCGCAGCCATGCCGGGTACGACGAATCCAGTGACCTCAAGGCCATGATGATGGCCAACCTGGTTGCCGAACGCGTGGCCATCGAAAGCTACACCCAGATGATTGCGCTGGTGCGCAGCAAGGACCCCGCCACCGGGCGGCTGCTGGAAGACATCCTCAGCGACGAGCAGGAGCACGCCGAGGAGCTCAAGAGCTGGCTGGCGTGAACTACGGCTGCAAGGGTGCTGCCTGAAGACCGTCATGCCACAGTTGATGGACCTGGTCAAAGACGGTCAGCGCCGGGGTGAATCGACTTCGGTCTGCCGCCAGACGCAGCCAGGCGCGGGTGTCGTGCGGGCCGGTGTCCACCGGCTGCTGCGCCCGCAGCGCCACGTGCCAGGCGTGCACCGCACGGTAGTGATCGGGGTGGTGCTGCAGCGTCCAGGCCAGGCCGACGAGGTCGGCAAACCCTTCTTCACGGCGCGTGCGCCACATCTCACGCAGCAGCTGGGCGTGCGCGGCGCTCAGGCGATCCAGCGCTGACACATCATGCAGCCGCTGCGGCAAGCTGCCCCAGGCACCGCTGACATGGCGCCAGCAGTGGGCCAGTTCATGCGCCGCGATGGCCTCGATCACGGGGGCCAGAAGCGCCGGCTCGATACCGGCCAGCATGGTCTCGGCTTCGGGGTTTTCGCGCATCGACAGCACCAGCTTGCAGCGCCCTTTGACATAGGCCATGCCCACCGGCGTTTCGCCCGGCGTGGGCTGCGGCTGAACGATCACATCCAGCGGCAGCCGATGTTTCAACCCGTACCGCAGCACGGGTGCGGCCGCCAGCAACCACGCCTGTTCGCGCGGCGTCAGCCCAGCATCGTCTGCACGGGCAACGGCCGCGCTTGCGCCAACCAAGCCTAAACCCAGACACACCACCCATAACTGCTTGCGCATCACCTGACCTCAGGCTGTTGGCCTGAGTCGGGGAGGGGTATGCCTGCCAACAAGACCTGCCGCACAGTGCGGCCGTGCAGTGCTGAGAAGTGAGCTGCGGGCGTAAGGGGTGCAACAGGGCAAGTCCGGGCGGCTGCAAAGGCCGCTCAGATGCACAGAAGTACCAGTGGCGCTCATTTGACGCTCAGCCGGCGCTCAGACGGCGCTCAGACGGCGCTCAAATCACCGCTTCAATCAGAAACGGCCCACGCCGCTTCAGTGCCGACGCCAGCAAATCGTTGAAGGCCTCGGCCGTGTCTGCGCGCGCCGCCTCCACGCCATGGCCCTGTGCCAGTTTCACCCAGTCCAGGGCCGGTTGGTCGAAGTCGAACATGCGCCGCGCATTGACGCCAGGCGCACCGGCGCCGACAGCCAGGTATTCACCGTGCAGGATGGCGTAGCGGCGGTTGCTGTAGATGATGGTCAACACGTCCAGCTGCTCGTGCGCCTGCGTCCACAGCGCCTGCAACGTGTACATGGCGCTGCCATCGGCCTGCAGCGTGACCACCCGGCGGCCGGGCGCGGCCAGCGCGGCGCCAGTGGCCAGCGGCAGGCCGCAGCCAATCGCGCCCCCGGTGATCTGCAAGTAGTCATGTGGCGCGGCGTGCCAGCTCAGCGCAAAGAAGTCGCGGCCGGAGCTGACGCTCTCGTCGCAGACGATGGCTTGCTCGGGCAGTTGTGCCACCACGCTGCGGGCCACGGCGTCGGCGGTCAGCGCCCCCTGCGGCAGCGCCAAGGGCTGACGCTGCGCCAGCCACTGCACGGGCGCCGGGCCACGGCCGGCGCCCACCGCGTCGGCCAGCCAACGCAGCGCCTGCAGCTCGTCTTCACCCGGGTTGGAAGCGCTCAGCACCTGGCAGCCCGGCGGCAGCATGCTGCTGGGTTTGCCGGGGTAGCCAAAAAAGCCCACCGGCGCCTTGGCGCCCAGCAGCACCAGGCTGTGCAGCGGGCTCAGTAAGGCCAGGGCCTTGTCCACCACATAGGGCACGCGGTCCAGCATCGGCCGGCCCAGGCCGCGCTGCACGCGGCCGTTGGCCTGCTGTGTCAGCAAGCGCACGCCGGTGGTCTGGGCGATGCGTGCCGCCAGCGCCAGGCCCTCGTCGCGCAAGGCCTGGCCGGCCAGCAGCAGGCAGGTCGACGGTCCTTGCTTCAGCGCGCCGAGAACGGCGCTGGCCGTGGTGGCGTCAAACTGCACTTGGGGTGGCTGCGGCAGCGCTCGCGCACGCGACGCCGGTGGCAGCGCTTGAGCCGGGCTCCAGGCGTGGTCGGCCGGCAAAATCAGCGTGGCCACGCCGCCCGGTGGCATGCAGGCTTCATGCACCGCCTGTTGCGCCAGCAGCCCCAGGGCTTGGGGTGCGGTGCTGCGGCCGACCCAGCGCGACATCGGGCGGGCCAGGCTTTCGATGTCCGACGTGAGCGGTGCGTCGGCGCCCAGGTGCCAGGTGGCGTGGTCGCCCACAATGTTGACGATGGGTGTGTTGGCGCGCCGTGCGTTGTGCAGGTTGGCCAGGCCGTTGGCCAAGCCCGGCCCGGTGTGCAACAGCGTGCAGGCGGGCTTGTCGGCCATGCGCGCATAGCCGTCGGCCGCACCGGTGACCACGCCTTCAAAGAGGCCCAGCACACAGCGCATGCGCGGCTGCCGGTCAAGTGCCGCCACGAAGTGCATCTCGCTGGTGCCCGGGTTGGCCAGGCACAGCTCGACGCCCTCGGCGAGCAGGGTTTCGCACAGCAGGTCGGCCCCGGTTCGCAACGGGTGTTGTGCGGTGACCGGGTGGCTTGCCGGATGGGCTGCCAGGTTGGTATTCGGGTTGGCTGCCCATTGGGCGGACGGCTTGGGGGTCGGTTGATCGTGCATGCGGCCATTGAACCATGCGTTGCACAGGTGACAGGTCCGCAGCAGCACCTGAGCTAAGCTGAACCGGATGCGAGCCCGTGACCTGCTGGACCTGATGCTGCTGAGCCTGTTGTGGGGCAGCGCCTACCTTTTCATGCGCGCCGCGGTGCCCGCCTTCGGCCCCGCGGCCATGGTGGCGGTGCGCATGGCCATTGCCGCGCTGGTGCTGCTGCCGGTATTGGCCTGGCGCGGCACCCTTCATGGCCTGTGGGCGCAGCCCAAACCGTTGCTGGTGCAGGCGCTGGTGTTCACCGCGCTGCCCTTCTTGATGCTGGGCTATGCGGCGCAGCACCTGACGGCCGGCATGCTGGCGGTGCTGAATGCCACGGCGCCGCTGTTTGCCGCGCTGTTGGCGCACTTTGGCAAGACCGAAAGGCTGGGGCGCTGGCGCACGCTGGGCCTGGTGCTCGGCTTTGCCGGCGTGGGCGTGCTGACCTGGGGCAGCGCGTCCTTCAAGACGGCGGACGGCCTGCTGGCGGTTGCGGCAATGCTGGCCTGCTCGTTGCTCTGGTCGTTGGGGGCCAATTTCACCCGCAAGCACTTGGCCGGCATGGACACCATGGCACTGACCGCCGGCGGCCTGGCGCTGGCCGCCGCCACCTTGGCACCGTTGGCCTGGGCCACCTACCCCACCACGCCGCCGGGCGCGCGGGCCTGGGCCGAGGTGGTTTTTCTCGGCGTGGCCAGCTCGGCGTTGGGCTTCTTGCTGTACTACCGCTTGTTGCGCCGCATCGGCACCGTGGGCGCCATTTCCGTGACCTTCCTGAACCCGTTGGTGGCCGGCGTGGCTGGCACGATTTACCTGGGTGAAACCATTTCCGTGCAGATGATGCTGGGCGCCGCGGTGGTGCTGTCGGGCACGGCGCTGGGCTTGGGGCTGTGGCCGCGCAGGGCCCTTGAGCCCAGCAGCTCACACGAGGCCATTCCATCCGGCCCCAGGCCATCGACCCCGCCACCGAGCCCAGCCCGGTGACGGCTGTCGCGGGCTGGGTCGACTTGCATTTGCGGCGGCTTGCTTTTGCGGCTGTTTCGGCCGGCAAGTCCCAAGCCCAGCGCCATCAAGGCCAACGTGCCGGGTTCGGGCACCAGGTTGGGCCCACTCGGCACGGCCGTGAATCCGACGTTCGACGCGGCGCTGCCGATCTCGCTGCCGCTGGCGCTGGAGCAGGTGACGTTGCGGACGCTGGCGTCGTCGGTGGGTGTGACGTTGAACGGGTCGATTCCCGTGGCCTGGGCGGTGCAGGTCCAGCCCGTCGGGCCGTTGCACAGACGGGTGTAGCCAAGTCGACGGCCGATGGCGCGAAGCAGATGCCCGGCCGACGAAACGGGCGTGTGTGTTCGCCATCGCACAGACCCCGGCAAGGGGGTCGCTTAGTCTGACGTGCTGCCATGGGCATTGCCTGCAGCTTCACTCTCAAAGGACTTGTCATGAAACTCTCGATCACAACCCTCGTGCTGCTGGCGGCCTGGGGACTTGCGGCCTGCGAACGGCCAGCCGTGGTGGCCGTGCCCGTGCCCGTGGCGGTGCCCGGTCCGGCTGGCGCAACGGGCGCCACTGGGGCCACCGGCAATACCGGCAGTACAGGCAACACCGGGAACACCGGCAGCACCGGTGCGACCGGCAACACCGGCAAGACGGGAGACGGCACCACCGTGATCCTGATTGCACCGACAGCTTCGGCGCCATCCAACTGAAACTACTCTACTTCAACCTCGGAAGAACCTCATGAGCTTAGGCACCATCATCTTGATCGTCCTCGTCCTGCTGCTGGTCGGAGCGATACCGACCTGGGGCCACAGCAGAAGTTGGGGCTTTGGCCCCAGCGGCGGCATCGGCCTGGTGCTGGTGGTGGTGCTGGTGCTGCTGCTGACCGGACGGCTTTAACGCAGCTTGGCAGCAGGCGGGGCACTTTGGTCCGCAGCCATGAACGCGGCCAGCTTGCTGTCGTCCCGCCTCGTCCGCCACCACGCCCGGCCCGCTGGGCATCTGCGGGACCAGCCCCAAGGCCGCCGCGCCGGCCGCCTGCGCGCGGCGGGCTTCGGCAAGGCTGGCTATGCAGCAGATCTTGACCTGGGGTGCGCGGTTGATGATGAAGGTGTGGTGAAACCTGAGGGCTGGCGTTCGATTGGTTCAACCCACGCTGGCCAGCACCACGGGCGTTAGGTGGGGCGCCAGGTCACCCAGCAGCATGGCTTGCTGCACGGCCAACACCGCACCTTGCACGTCTTCAACCCGGGCCGCATGCACCACCGCCAGGGTCTGACCGGTTTGCACCGCGGCGCCCAGGGGCAGCACCGCCGTCAGACCCACGCGCGGGTCGACGGCATCACCCGGGCGCACCCGCCCACCGCCCAGCGCCACCACGGCCAAGCCCATAGCCCGCACGTCGATCTGCGCCACAAAGCCTGAGCGCAAGGCCGGCACCGGCACTTGCAGCGGCGCCACCGGCAGCCTGGCCTGCTGCAGCACGTCAGCCGGGCCACCCAGCGCCGCCACCATGCGCGCAAAGCGTTCGGCGGCCTGGCCGCTGTCCAGCGCCGCCTGCGCCATGCGCCGGCCGGCCAGCACATTGGGGGCCAGGCCGCCCAGGTGCAGCAACTCGGCGGCCAGCATCAGCGTCACGCCCAGCTGGCGCGGCTCTTGCACCGCGCCAGTCAGGAACTGGACGGCCTCTTGCACCTCCAGCGCATTGCCAGCGGTGTGGCCCAGCACCTGGTTCATGTCGGTGATCAGCGCGCGCGCCGGCAACCCCGCAGCCACGGCCACGCTGACCAGGCTGTGCGCCAGTTCTTGCGCCTGCGCCAGCGTCGGCGTGAAGGCGCCGCTGCCCACCTTGACGTCCAGCACCAGACCTTGCAAGCCTGCCGCCAGCTTCTTGCTCAGGATGCTGGCGGTGATCAGCGGCACGCTCTCCACCGTGGCCGTGACATCGCGGATGGCGTACAGGCGCCGGTCGGCGGGTGCCAGGTCGGCGCTGGCGCCGACGATGGCGCAGCCGGCCTGGCGCAGCGCGGTGAGCAGCGTGGCGCGGTCCACGTCGACGCGATAGCCGGGCAGGGCCTCCAGCTTGTCCAGCGTGCCGCCGGTGTGGCCCAGGCCGCGGCCGCTGATCATTGGCACCACACCGCCACAGGCGGCGACGATGGGCGCCAGCATCAGGCTCAGTTTGTCGCCCACACCGCCGGTGGAATGTTTGTCCAGGATCGGCCCTTGCAAACCGGCATCACGCCACTGCAGCACCTGGCCCGAATGGGTCATGGCCGCCGTCAGCGCCACCGTCTCGGCGGTGTTCATGCCCCTGAGCAAAACCGCCATGGCCAGCGCGGCGGCCTGGCTGTCGGACCACTGCCCGTTGCTCAACCCGGCTGCAAACGACTGCAGCTGAGCGGTACTGAGCACGCCGCCGTCGCGCTTGATGCGGATGATTTCGCTGGCTTGCATGAGTTGACCGATGTTGACGGGTGGCCCGGCTGCTGGGGGCTGGGGGATGGTGGCTGGGGGATGGGGGATGGGGGAACCGCCTGGCCCGGCCTGCGACTGAGCCGGACCCGACACGACGAACTTCACTGCGCTGCAGTGGCAGTTGCCGCGGTAGAGGGTCATGGGGGCCATGGTCGCCATTCAAGTTGATCAGTTCAGGCGCGTGATGCGCGGCGCCATGTCGGGCTGGATGCCCGGGTTGGCCTTCAGGTAAGCCTCCAGCGCGTCGACATCGATCAAGCCGGGTTGCAGGGCCTGGCCCTGGCGCAGCACGGCGGCGTCGTCGCCGCCGCTGGCCAGGAAAGAGTTGACGGTGACCCGCAGCTGCTGCGTGGCTGTCAAGGGCTGGCCATTCAGGCGCACGCTGTCGCGCAGCAGGCGTTGCCCGGGCGAGCGGCTGGCGTCCCAGGTGTAGCTCAGGCCGCGTGAATGGTGGAAAGGGCGCGGCCGGGTGCCTGAGACCATGCGCTCCAGCAGCTGCAGAACTTGCTCGCCGCTCAGGGTCATGGTGATCAGCTGGTTGTAGAAGGGCTGCACCGCAAACACCTCTTCGTAAACCACGTCGAGCTGGCCTTCGCCGCCCAGCGGCGAGCGCACGCCACCCGGGTTCATGAAGGCCAACTGGGCCCCGGCGTCGCGGGTGGCGGCCAGCTGCGCGTCGGCAATCAGGTTGCCCAGGGTCGACTCGCCCGCCGGGTTGACAGCCACCAAGAACGGCGCGCCCAGCCGCACCACCGGCCGCTGCGCCAGCGGGCGCGACAGGCGCTCATAGGCGCTGATCAGTTCGGTCAGCTTGGGGTGCGGCGCAAACTGGGCGGTGCTGACGATGACGTTGTCGGCCTTGGCGCTGATGACGTCGCGCGTCTTCGGGTCCAGCACCAGGTCGACTTGCGTCACCAGCGTGCCGTAGCGGTGGGCGCTGGTCACCGGCCGGCCGTCGATGACGCAGTTGTAGGCGCTGTGGGTGTGGCCGCTGATCACCAGGTCAACCGCCTTGTGCAGGCGCTTGACGATGTCGACCACCGCGCCGCTGATGCCTGGGCATTCGTTGTATTCGCCGCTGGGGAAACCGCCTTCGTGCATCAGCAGCACGATGGCCTCGACGCCTTGGCGTTGCAGCTCGGGCACCAGGGTGTTGACGGTGTCGGCCTCGTCGCCAAACGCCAGCCCGGCCACGCTGCTGGGCACCACCACGCGTGGTGTGCCTTTGAGCGTGACGCCGATGAAGGCCACCGGAATGCCGTCATAGGTCTTGATGGCGTAGGGCGGGAACAGCGTTTTGCCGCTGGCCTTGACCACGGTGTTGGCGGCCAGGTACTGAAAGCGCGCACCGGTGAAGGGCTGCGGGCCCTTGCAGCCGTCGGTGGTGTTGCAACCGCCGTTTTGCAAGCGCAGCAATTCGGCCTGGCCACGGTCGAGCTCGTGGTTGCCCATCGCGGCCACGGCCATGCCCATCAGGTTCAGGGCTTCGATGGTGGGCTCGTCGCGAAACAGCGACGACAGCAGCGGCGTGGCACCGACCAGGTCGCCGGCAGCGACAAACACGTGGTGCGGCGACTGCGCGCGCAAGGTGTCGAGCAGCGTGGCCATGGCCTCGACACCGCCAGCGGGCACGTTGATGCGCTTTTGCGGGTCGGCCGGGTCCTGCGTGCGAAAGCCGCCTGGCGGCGGCTTGAGGTTGCCGTGCAGGTCGTTGATGGCCAGCAGCTTCAAGCGCACCGGGGTGGTGGACAACACAACACCCGTGGGGCTTGCAGCGGGCGGTGGTGGGGTTGAGCAGGCGGTCAGCAGCAGCAACAGCGCCGCCGTGGACAGGCCGGTCAGCAAGGAGGTGGTGTTCATGTCGGGTTTTCTGGGCCGCTGGGCGCGGCTGATTGACGGCTTGCCGTTGGGTTGTGGTTGGCTTGTCGTTGGCATGTCGTTGAATTGTGGAAGGGACTGCAGCCAAGTCTGCGGGCGCAGCGGGTCACTTCCTCAGCACCTCATCACCCGGTGCAAAGTCGGCCGCCTTCATCGGGCTGCGCGCCGCCACAAAGGCGCGCAGCACGTCGGCGTCGACAAAACCGCTGTTGACGTAGCCCGGGTGTTTGTCCAGCGGCGGGTAGCCGTCGCCGCCACGGGCGGTGAAGTTGTTGATGGCCAGCCGGTAGCGGCCGGCCGGGTCGATGTCACGGCCGCCGATCTGCGCGCTTTCCAGGACCGTGCCGTTGATGCGCAACGTCACCCCGGCCGTTTGCGGGAAGGCGCCCGCGCCTGCGCTCATGCGCGCGGCAAAACGCAGGTACTCCAACAGTTCGGCGCCGCTCAGCGTGACCACGCTGACGGTGTTGCCAAAGGGCTGCACCTTGAGCAGGTCGCGGTAGGTCAGCACACCGGCCGGTAAAGAGTCCCGGATGCCGCCTGAATTCATCAGCCCCAGGTCGGCACCGGTGCGCTCCATCATGGCGCGGGCGATCAGGGTGCCCAGGTTGGTGGGCTGGCGGCGCACGCGGTTGCGGTCACCATCCAGCACCTCGTCCACCCGGCCCACCTGCACCCCCAAGCTGAGCTGCCCCTTGTCCTGGAACGGCTGCAGGAAGGCCCGCACGGCCGGGTCTTCGGGCAGGCGTTCAGCGGCCAGCGTTTTGTCAGTGCCAGGTCCACGCAGCCACAGGTTGACCGGCAGCAGCTGGTACTGGATCAACTGCACGCTGCCGTTGCGCAGCTCAAAGTCAGCCCGCCCGACAAACTTGCCCCACTCGTGGGCCTGCACGATCCAGGCGCCGTTCTGGCGGTCGGGCGCACAGGGCTGGCCGGGTTTGTAGGCCTCGTTGCGCAGGTTGAGCATCATCATGCAGACCGGGTTCTGGCTGTGGCCGCCGACGATCAGGTCCAAGCCCGGCACCGCGCGCGCCATTTCCACGTCACCGGGCGCGTTGACGCCGCTCTTGCCGTCGGTGTAGTGGCCCATGTGGGTGGCGGCGATGACCATGTCGGCCTGCGCGCGCAGCTGCGGCACCAGCTGCGCGGCAACCTCAGCCGGCTTGCGAAATTCAATGCCCACGATGTTGGCCGGCAGCACCATCTTGGCGGTGTCGTTGGTGGTCAGGCCCATCACCGCGATGCGGTAGCCACCGCGCTCGAAGATGGCGTGCGACGGGAACATGCGCTGCCCGTCCTTGTAGATGTTGGCTGACAGCAAGGGAAACTTGGCCCAGCTGCGCTGCAAGGCCAGCACCGACGGTGGCCGGTCGAACTCATGGTTGCCGACCGCCATGGCGTCGTAACCGAGCAGGCTCATGCCCTTGAAGTCGGGCTCGGCGTCTTGCAGGTCGGACTCGGGCACGCCGGTGTTGACGTCGCCCCCGTCGAGCAGCAGCGTGTGGCCACCGGCGGCCTGCACTTCAGCGCGCACGCGGTCGATCAGGGTCTTGCGGGCGGCCAGGCCGTACTCGCCGTCGGCGTTGGTCCAGAAACGCCCGTGGTGGTCGTTGGTGTGCAGGATGGTCAGCTTCAGCGGCGCTCGTTCGGCCAGTGGCGTGGCGCAGGCGGCCAGGGCCCATGCTGATGCCAGTGCCAAGGCCAGGGTCAGAGGTCGATTCAAGGTTGGGGTCAACTTCGATTTCATGCGGCGTCTCTTCAAAGGCTGGCGTTGTTGGGGTGGGCCGGAGCGGGCCAACTGAGCCGGTCAAACCCGAAGCGACTGAACCACGGCCTGCAGCGTGGCCACGGCGTGCTGGCTGCTGGCGTTGGCGGTGGCCAGGGTGTGGGCGTGGCTCAGGGTCTGCGCGTCCAGGCCAGCGGCCATGTTGGTCATCAACGAAAGCGCCAGCACGCGCAAGCCGGCGTGGCGCGCCAGGATGGTCTCGGGCACCGTGCTCATGCCCACGGCTTGGGCGCCAAAGGCGCGCAGCATGCGGATTTCGGCCGGGGTTTCAAACTGCGGGCCCAGCACCCAGGCGTAAACGCCTTCTCGCAGCGGCGCGCCTGCGGCCAACGCTGCAGCCAGCGCCTGCGCGCGCAGTTGCGGGCAGTAGGCAGCGGACATGTCGATGAAGCGCTTGTCACCGGGCTCGTTGATCAGCGGCGAGCGCTGCACGGCATTGATGTGGTCGGTGATCAACATCAACTCGCCCGGCTGCATCGTGGGCTCCATGCTGCCGGCGGCGTTGGTCTGCACCAGCACCTGCACGCCCAGTGCCGCCAGCGTGCGGATGGCGCCTTTCATGCCATCGGCGTCACCGGTCTCATAAGCATGTTTGCGCCCGGCCAGAACCACCACCTGCACCGCGCCCACGCGGCCGGCGGTGACCATACCGGCGTGCCCGCCAATCGCCAGGCGCGGGAAAGCAGGCAGGTCGGCATAAGGCACCTGCACGGCGTCTTGCACCACCTGCGCAAAGGGGCCCCAACCCGAGCCCAGCAGCACCGCCACCTGAGGCGCGCGCGGGCCCAGGCGTTGGCGCAAGGTGGTGGCGCTGGCGGTGATGAGGTCGTTGTTCATGGCTGCAGATATTGGGGGCCAAAGCTGTGCGGCAGCAACTGGCCCAGCGTGAAGATGGCGCGCAGACCACCGAGGTCGGCCACCCAGATGGGGCAGTCGTCATGTGCAAACTCGCGCAGCTTTTGACGACAGCCGCCACAGGGCGGCACGGGCGCGTGGGCCACCGCGCACACCGCCAAGGCCTGCACCCGTTGGCCGCCCGCCGCGATCATCACCGCCAAAGCCGACGCTTCGGCGCACCAGCCTTGCGGGTAGGCCGCGTTTTCGACGTTGCAGCCGGCATGGATGCGGCCCTGCTCGTCCAGCACCGCCGCGCCCACGGCGAACTTCGAATAGGGCGCGTGGGCGCGGGCGCGCACGTCGCGCGCTGCGGCCAGCAGCGCCTGCTGGTGGAGTTCAGCGTTCTTTGACATAGGGCCGTCCCAGGGCTTTGGGCGCCACGGCCTTGCCAATGAAGCCCGCCAGCAGCACCACCGTCAACACATAGGGCAAGGCCTGGATGGCCTGCACCGGCACTTCGCCGATGCCCGGCAGCTCGATGCCCTGCAAGCGGATGCTGACCGCGTCCAGGAAACCAAACAACAGACAAGCCCACAGCGCACCCACCGGGTGCCATTTGCCAAAGATCAACGCGGCCAGGGCCATGTAGCCGCGGCCGGCCGTCATGTGCGGAATGAAGCTGGGGTTTTGCGCCAGCACGATGTAGGCCCCGGCCAACGACGACAGCACGCCGTTGAGCGCCAGCGCCTGGTAACGCAAGGCTTTGACGCTGACCCCGGCGGCGTCCACCATGGTCGGGTTTTCGCCCGCCGCGCGCAGACGCAGGCCAAAGCGGGTGCGGTACAGCAGCCACCACACAGCCGCCACCAACACCAGGGCGCCGTAGACCATCAGGTTGTGGCCAAAGAAGGCCAGCGCCAGCGCCTTGCCTACCCAGGGCACTTGGGCCACCAACTGCCCGGCACCGGTGAACCAGCCCGACAAACGCACGCTCTCGG
>JAYVSX010000130.1:0-8002 GCA_043774975.1 Rubrivivax sp. | reverse complement strand
CCGTCTACGTATACGCGGCCGCCATGGCTGTGTACCAAGGCGCAGAGTTCTTTGACCTGGGTTTCGAACACGCCGTGGGTGCTGGGGTAGGTGATCATCACTGCGGCCAGGTTGGCGCTGTGCTGTTTGCAATGGGCTTGCAAGTCATCCATGTCGACGTTGCCTTGTGTGTCGCATTTCGTCACCACCACCGTCATGCCCGCCATCTGCGCGCTGGCCGGGTTGGTGCCGTGCGCGCTTTCGGGGATCAGGCAGATGTGGCGGTGGCCCTCACCGCGGCTGGCGTGAAACGCCTTGATGACCAAGAGGCCCGCGTACTCGCCCTGGCTGCCGGCGTTGGGCTGCAGGCTGACCCCAGCGTAGCCCGTGGCCTGGCTCAGCCAGGCGCAGAGCTGGTCGTTCAGCGCCCAGTAGCCAGCCAGCTGCTCCCGCGGTGCAAAGGGGTGAACCTGTGCAAATTCGGGCCAGGTGATGGGGATCATTTCGCTGGTGGCGTTGAGCTTCATGGTGCAGCTGCCCAGCGGGATCATGCTGCGGTCGAGCGCCAGGTCCTTGTCGCTCAAGGACCGGATGTAGCGCAGCATCTCCGTTTCGCTGTGGTGGGTGTTGAACACCGGGTGCGTGAGAAACGCGCTGGTGCGGCGCAGCGCCAGCGGGATCATCGGCTCGATGCCCTTCTCAAAACGCGCCATGTCGGGCAGCACTTGTCCAGCTTGGGCGAACAGGGCCCACAGCGCATGGATGTCGTCGCGCGTGGTGGTTTCGTCCAGCGCGATGCCGGTCATGGTGTCGCCCCATTCACGGAAGCGGCGCAGGTTCATGCCGGCTTTGACGGCCCGCGCTGCGATGTCTGCAGTGGCCGCGCCGGTGTCGAGCACGATGGCGTCAAAGGCCGACTCGCTGCGCACCGCCACGCCCAGCTCACGCAGGCCCTGGGCCAGGATGGCGGTGTAGCTGGCCACGCGCTGGGCGATGCGCTTCAAGCCCGCGGGCCCGTGGTAGACGGCGTACATGCTGGCGATCACGGCCAACAGCACCTGCGCGGTGCAGATGTTGCTGGTGGCCTTTTCGCGGCGAATGTGCTGCTCGCGGGTTTGCAGCGCCAGGCGGTAGGCCGGGTTGCCGTGCGTGTCCACACTGACACCCACCAGGCGGCCCGGCAGGCTGCGCTTGAACTCGTCGCGGCAGGCCAGGTAGGCTGCATGCGGGCCACCGCCGCCCATCGGCACGCCAAAACGTTGCGTGGTGCCCAACGCGATGTCGGCGCCCAGTTCACCCGGCGGGGTGATCAGCGTCAGCGCCAGCAGGTCGGCCGCCACGATGAAAGCCGCCTGGTGGGCGTGGATGCGGGCGGCGTCTTCGCGCACGTCGTGGAGGCTGCCGTCGGTGGTGGGCATTTGCACCAGCACGGCGAAGTAGTCGCCGCCTTGAATCAGCGTGTCCCATTCCTGCGCTGAATGGGCCAGCACCACGTTCAGGCCCAAGGGCGCAGCGCGGGTCTGGATGACTTCGATCGTCTGCGGGTGGCAGTCACCCGCGACGACAAAGGTGTTGCTCTTGCTCTTGACGCTGCGCTTGGCCAGCGTCATGGCCTCGGCCGCGGCGGTGGCTTCGTCGAGCATGCTGGCGTTGGCGATGGCCATGCCGGTGAGGTCGCAGACCATGGTCTGGAAGTTGACCAGCGCTTCCATGCGGCCCTGGCTGATTTCAGCCTGGTAGGGTGTGTAGGCGGTGTACCAGGCCGGGTTCTCCAAAATGTTGCGCAAAATAACGCCCGGCGTGTGCGTGCCGTGGTAGCCCATGCCGATGAAGCTCTTGAGCACCTGGTTTTTGGATGCCAGGGCCTTCAGTTCAGCCAGCGCCTGCGCTTCGGTCAGCGGCGCGGGCAGGTCCATGGGCTGGCTGCGCGCGATGCTGCGCGGCACGATGGTCTCGATCAGCGCGCGGCGGCTGGCCGCGCCAATCACCGACAGCATGTGCTGCTCGTCGCTGGCATAGGGGCCAATGTGGCGGGCGGCAAACTCGGTGCTGTTTTCCAGCGCTCCAAGCGGTTTGAGTGCAGACATCAACATGAGACGGCTTCCAGCAGCAGAACGACGGATGGTGGTCAGGCCATGGTGAGGCCATGGCGGGGCCGTGGTGAGGCGATGGCGGGGCAATGGCGAGGCAGGACCCCGAGCCTCTCAGAGGGTCTTGAGCAGCTTGTCGTAGCCCGGTGGGTCCATCAGCTGGTCAAACTCTTCCATCTTGCTCACGCGCACCTTGAAGAACCAGCCGTTGCCCAGCGGGTCGGTGTTGGCCAGTGAGGGGTCGGCGCGCAGTGTTTCGTTGACTTCCACCACTTCGCCCGTGACGGGCATGAACAGGTCGGCGGCGGCTTTCACCGACTCCACCACACCAGCGACTTCGCCTTGTTTGTAGCTGCGGCCGACTTCGGGCAGGTCGACAAACACCACGTCGCCCAGCGCGTCTTGTGCGTGGTGGGTGATGCCGACAACGGCGGCTTCGTGGTCTTCAATGTTGATCCACTCGTGATCGGGGGTGTACATGGTGGTCATGGCAGGGGGTTCCTGTGGACTTTGGGATGGGTCAGCGCTTGTAGCGGTGGGGGTTGAAGGGCATGGGCACCACACGCATGGGCAGGCGTTTGCCGCGCACCTCGGCGTAGACCTCGTGTCGAAGTTGGCTGTGGTTGATGGGCAGGTAAGCCATGGCCACACACTGGTTGACCGTGGGGCCCAGCGTGCCGCTGGTCACCGTGCCCAGCTTGTGGCCGTGGGCGTCGACGATAGGGGTGCCTTCACGCACCGGCACCCGCTCCAGGCCCAGCAGGCCCACCCGTTTGCTGGGCGCAGCACTGGCCAGCTGGGCTTCGATGACCGCCGCGCCCGGATAGCCGCCGGCGCGCGCACCACCGGGGCGGCGCACTTTTTGGATGGCCCAGTTCAAACCGGCCTCGATTGGGCTGGTGCTTGGGTTGATGTCGTGTCCATAAAGACACAAACCGGCTTCCAGGCGCAGCGTGTCGCGTGCGCCCAGACCGGCCGGCTTGACTTCGGGCTGCGCCAACAGGGCCTGGGCCAGCGCCACCGCGTGTTCGTTGGGCACCGAGATCTCAAAGCCGTCTTCGCCGGTGTAGCCCGAGCGGGTGACAAAGCAGTGGATGCCGGCCAGGTCATACAGACCGCCGGTCATGAAGACCATCGGCTCCACCGCCGCATTCAGGCGTGCCAGTGCAGCCACCGCCTGGGGGCCCTGCAGCGCCAGCAAGGCGCGCTCGGGCATGGGAATGACCTGGCAGCGGTGGCCGATGTGGGTTTGCAAGTGGCGACTGTCGGCGTCCTTGCAACCCGCGTTGACCACCAGGAAAAGGTCTCCGAACCCGCGGCCGACTTGGGCGGTGTCGGGCTTGACGATCATCAGGTCGTCCAGCAAGCCACCCGTGGCGTTGGTGAAAAACGCGTAGCGCTGTTTGCCCACACCCAGGTCCACCACGTCCACCGGCACCAGGCTTTCCAGTGCGGCGGCGGCGTCAGCGCCGACCAGGCGCAACTGGCCCATGTGCGACACATCAAACAGCGCCGCCGAGTCGCGGCATTGTTTGTGCTCGGCCATCAGGCCGCTGGGGTACTGCACAGGCATGGCATAGCCCGCAAAAGGCACCATGCGCGCGCCCAGGCTGACGTGCAGGGCGTGCAAGGGGGTTTGCAGCAAAGCGGCTGCAGTGGCAGGGGCTGAATCGGACATGAACGGATCCTGGGCGAAGGGCATCGACACAAACACCGCCTTTGGCGGTGTTCTCGGGGCCCTCGCTGTCCGCTTTACCTGAGAGATTCGACGTTGCGGCATCCACGGTGTTTGCCGCAGACCCACAGGCCTTGCCCCTTCGGTGGACCGCATCGCCCGGTGTGGGCGGCGGCCTCTCTCCAGTGAGGTGAAAGTCAGTCCTTTTGCCTGAGCGTTCGAGGCCCGCGGTGTGCCGGTTTCCTCTGCGCCTTCGGCGGCTTCACGGGGAAGCGCTCTCCTGACGGGCGGCAGTGTAGCAGCGGCTCGAACCGCGGCCTCAGACTCAGACTCAGCTGGCCCGCCGCGGTGGCTGAAGCCGGGCACAACGCTGCTATTGCGCCTGTCTGGCGGCCAGCGAACTGGCCTGCTTTGTTGGCATCATGGGCATCCTTTCAGGAGCCCCAGAGCCATGTCCGCAGCCGCCCACTTTGCCCAGCTGATGCAGTCGCACCGGTCGATTCGCGACTACCTGGACCGACCCATCGAGCCCGGGCTGATCGACACCGTGTTGCACCAGGCACTGGCTGGCACATCGTCCAGCGGCAACCTGAACATGGTGTCGGTCATCAAGACCCAGGACGAGGCGCGCAAAGCCAGGCTGTGCGAATTACACGGCAAGCAAGCCATGGTGCTGCAGGCGCCTTTGGTGCTGACCTTTTGCGCCGACAGCTTTCGCACCCGCGAGTGGCTGGCGCTGCGCGGTGCGCGCCTGGGCTTTGCCGACTTGGTGAGTTGGCACACCACAGCCTTTGACGCGATGATCCTGTCGCAGACCGTCGCCCTGGCGCTGGAAAGCCACGGCCTGGGCATCTGCTACATGGGCACCACGCTGTTCAGCATGCGCGCCATCGCCGACTTCATGGACATGCCGCCGCAGGTGTTGCCGGTGACCAGCCTGGTGGTGGGTTGGCCTGCCGAAGCGCCGGCCCAGCGCGACCGCTTGCCCGCAGCCGCCTGGATCCACGAAGAGCGTTACCAGCGCCCAAGCGCCGCCGACATTGAAGCCCGCTTCAGCGAACGCGAAGTGCGGGGCCGTGAGCGTTACCTGTCGATGGGCGCCGAGATGGCCGCGCTGTGGGCCGAGCACGGCATCACGTCGCTGGCCCAGTACTACACCAGCAAGATCAAGTACGACCCCGACCGCTTTGCGGCGTTTTCAGACGACATGAAAGCGCTGCTGCACGAGCGCGGCTTCATGGACTGATCGTCAGAAAGCCAGTTCTGCAGCCAACACCGGGCCGTGGGCCTGGTAATTGAGCTGCAAGTGACTGCTGGTAATGAAGGTGTAGCGCACATCAACGCGGGTCTTGATGTAGCGGTAACCCAGGTTCAAGGCCAGGTTTGGCTGTGGTTGCCAGCGCGCGTTGGCGCCCAGGCGTGCGTGGCGGTCACCGCCCACGCCAAATTCGGCACGACTTTGCAACTGCCAATCGGAGCCTGCGGCCCACGAACCGTAGCCGCCCAGCATCGGCAAGGCGGTGGTTCCGCCGCCGTCGGTTCGGTTGGGATGGGTAATGGGTGAGCCCACGACGCCGGAGCTGCTGAAGCCATCGGTGCGCAGATGGGTTCGCACCCAGAAGCCGCCAAAGAGCAGGCCCAGCTCGGTGGCTTCGTTTTTCAGCAGCGCGGCGCCGCCGTTGACACCCAGTGTGGTCAAGCTCAGGGCCGACTGCAACGTGGTGCCGCGCAGGTAGACCACGTGGTCCATGTCCAGGTCGGCCCCCAAGGTGGCTTGGCCGTGGCGGCGGCTGCGGGTGTGCTCGACCTCGACGCGCCAGCGCTCACCGATCAAGCGGCCAAACTGCAGCCCCGTGATCGGGCTGTTTCGGGGCGCACCCAAAGTCTCCTCGACTGCAATGGGTGACAGAGAGGGGTTTGGGAGGATGCCCCCGTCGGTGCGGGTCTGCATCTTCCAGCTGGCAAAGGTTTGGCTCAGCTGGAACCAGGTGCGCGGAGCGGCACTGCTTGGGGTCTGGGCGCTGACGCTGCACGCGGTGGTCAAGAGTGCGATGGTCAGCAGTGGGTGCTGAAAGGGCATGGCAGCAGTTGGCGGTGAAGGTGCAGCGACTGTAGTGCGTGGTCACGAAAAAAGCTTGCAGGCGCGTCCTCCAGGATGGGGATGAACAGCAGGGGCCATGGACCAGCGGCCCGCGCTAGCATCCGGCCATGGCCGACGACATTCACACGCTCAGACGGATCTTGCTCAGCTGCCGCACGGTGGCGGTGGTGGGCTTGTCGGCCGAATGGCACCGGCCCAGTTTTTTTGCCGCCAGCTACCTGCAAGGCAAGGGTTACCGCATCGTGCCGGTCAACCCACGCTACGACACCATCCTGGGCGAACGCTGTTTTGCCCGGCTTGAAGACATACCCTTTGCGGTGGACATGGTGGACGTGTTTCGCAAGCCTGCCGACGTCGGCCCCATCGCCGCCAGCGCCGTGGCCATGGGGGCGCGTTGCCTGTGGCAGCAATTGGGCGTGATCAACACCGAAGCCGACGCCCTGGTGCGCGCGGCGGGGCTGGACTCTGTGATGGACCGCTGCGTGAAGATCGAACATGCGCGGCTGTTTGGTGGCTTGCATTGGGTGGGCGTGAACACCGGGGTGATATCGGCCCGGCGGGCCGTCATGCGGCCATGAGCGGGCCCGCGTGATGGCCGACCGCCGCTTCAAGCCCGAGACCCTGGCCATCCACGCCGGCCAGATCCCCGATGCCGCCACGGGTGCGCGCGCACTGCCCATCTACCAGACCACCAGCTTTGTCTTTGACAGCGCGGCCCACGCTGCGGCGCTGTTCAACCTGCAGACCTTTGGCAATGTCTACAGCCGCCTGAGCAACCCCACCGTGGCGGCGCTGGAAGAACGGGTGGCAGCGCTGGAAGGCGGCCGCGCCGCGGTGGCCAGCGCCAGTGGCATGGCCGCCGAGGCCATGGCCTTGATGACCATCCTGCAAGCCGGTGACCACGTGGTGGCCGCCGGTGCGCTGTATGGCGGCAGCGTGACGATGCTGGCGGTCAGCCTGAAAAAATTTGGCATCGACACCACGTTTGTCAACGCCACGCAGCCCGACGCCTTTGCCGCCGCCATGCGGCCCAACACCCGCGCGGTGTTTGCTGAAAGCCTGGGCAACCCGAGCCTGGTGGTGCTGGACATCGCGGCGGTGGCTGCTGTGGCGCACGCCCACGGTGTGCCGCTGGTCATCGACAACACGGTGCCAAGCCCTTACCTGTGCAACCCCTTGGCGCTGGGCGCCGACATCGTGGTGCACAGCGCCACCAAGTACCTGGGCGGCCACGGCACCACGCTGGGCGGGGTGGTGGTGGAAGCCGGCAAATTTCCCTGGGACAACGGCAAGTTCCCGGGCATGACCGAACCCAGCGTTGGCTACCACGGTGTCAAGTTCTTCGAGACCTTTGGCGACTTCGGTTTCACGATGCGCTGCCGCATGGAAAGCCTGCGCGTGTTTGGCGCTGCGCTGTCGCCCACCAGTGCGTGGCAGATCCTGCAGGGCGTGGAAACATTGCCACTGCGCATGGACCGGCACTGCAGCAACGCCATGGCCGTGGCGCAGTATCTGCAGGCTGATCCGCGGGTGAGCTATGTCAATTACCCCGGCCTGCCCAGCCACCCGCAGCATGACCTGATGAAGCGGCAGATGCACGGCGCATCGGGCCTGCTGGCGTTTGGGGTCAGCGCGGGCTTGAAGGGCGGCGAGGCTGCGGGCGTGAAGTTCATCGAAAGCGCACAGTTCATGAGCCACCTGGTCAACATTGGCGACACCCGTACGCTGATCAGCCACCCGGCCAGCACCACCCACCGCCAGCTCGACGCCGACCAGCAAATGGCTGCAGGCGTGCGGCCGGACATGGTGCGCATCTCAGTCGGGCTGGAGCACATTGACGACATCTTGTGGGACATTGACCAGGCGCTGGCTGCAGCTGTGGCGTAGCGCGCAGGCACAGGCACAGGCCGCCGCCCATGTTCGTGTGTGTCAGTCGTCCTCGCTGTCCACGTTGTCGATCAAGCCCTGGTCATCAAAGGTGGCACGCACCAGCCGCACGGTGTCCGCCATCCGATCAGCGGGCGCGGCCAGCGGGCGCCATCATCCAAGAGACATGCTGCACGGTGGGATCTCCTGCGTCGACTATGCTCAGAAGCGCCTGTGCACGGTAGGTGCGAAGTCATGGAGAGCAGCTTGAACGCGGGTGCCATGCGGGTG